>USSL01000373.1 GCA_900557175.1 uncultured Eubacteriales bacterium | reverse complement strand
TCGCAGGGCAGGATGCCGGATAACGTCCGGTGGGGGTGACCCTAAGGAAAGTGCAACAGAAATATACCGCCGGTTTTACCGGTAAGGGTGGAAAGGCGTGTGTAAGAGACCACCGTTGTCCTGGTAACAGGGCAAGCCATGTAAACCCCATCCGAAGCAAGACCGCATAAAAGGCAATACGGCGGCCCGTCGTGCCTTTGGGTAGGTCGCTTGAGCTTGCCGGCAACGGTAAGCCTAGATAGATGATTATTCTCGACATAACCCGGCTTATCGACAGACTTGTTTAAAAAAGATTGTGCAAATGCGCAATCTTTTTTTATGAGTAATTTTTAAGCAATTTGTAAGGACTATTGTTTTATTGTGTGATACAATTTTACTATATCGTACACAGGAGGAATACAAAATGGCTGATTCAGTAGAAATTTTAGTTGTCGATGATGACGCAGAAATCGCTGACCTTGTAGAAATTTATTTGTGCAGTGCAGATTACATTGTCCATAAAGCACTAAATGCCAGAGATGGTCTTGCCCTTATTGATAAATACGACATTAAACTGGCAATTTTAGATATTATGATGCCGATGATGGACGGCATTGAGATGTGCCGCCGCATCCGCAGCAAAAAGAACATTCCGATTATTATGCTCAGCGCCAAATCCGCAGACTTAGATAAAATTGTGGGCTTAAGCGCCGGTGCCGATGATTACATTACAAAACCATTTAACCCGCTTGAGCTGACCGCCAGAGTAAAATCCCAGCTTCGCCGTTATATGGAATTAAACCCGAATGTAAAAAAAGCAGACACGAACATCATCACGATCCGTGATATTGTCATTGATGTTTCAAAACATAAAGTACATGTCGGTGACAGGGAAGTCAGTCTGACGCCGATTGAGTTTGATATTTTAAAACTGCTTGCAGGACATCCTGACAGAGTATTTTCTACCGACGAGATTTTTGAAAAGGTATGGAACGAAAAAATTTATGAGGCCAACAATACAGTGATGGTACATATCCGCCGTCTTCGTGAAAAAATAGAAAAGGATGCCCGCAATCCGCAAGTTATTCTCACAGTATGGGGAGTTGGATACAAAATTGAAAGCTAATATTTTAAAAAGCTACAGAGTTAAGATGATGATGTATACAATGCTCTGTATGATCATTACCTTTGTTTGTGATATAGCGGCAATTTATATTTATAAATATGTATGCCGACTTATGCAAAGTACACCAAAAACACCGGCAGAAACGTCGCTTGCAGGGACAGAAACGATGCCGAAGGCATACATCAGCAATTTCAATCTGGCAGAGACACTTTCGGCACCGCCGATGAAAGGACTTGATTTTCCTTTCATATGTTTTCTTGTCTGCCTGTCGCTTGTGCTATTTATTTTTTTATTTCATCTGTTTACACGAAAAACAGTTAATTACCTGCAGCAGATTACAGGCGCTATCCAGCAAATATCCGACGGTCATTTTGATACCCGCCTTGATGTCATCGGCGATGATGAATTTGCCGTCATTTCCGACAATATTAACCGGATGGCCATGGATCTGGAATTTTTGAAAAAGAAAGAGGATATGGAAGAAGAAAAGCGCAACGAGCTTATTACAAATGTCGCCCATGATTTGCGTACGCCGCTGACTTCTATTATCGGCTATCTCGACATTGTGAATACGCACACATCTCTTTCCGATGAACAAAAGCAAAAGTATACCGGCATTGCCTACACAAAAGCTGTCCGTCTTCAGGCAATGATTGAAGATTTATTCAGTTTTACAAAACTCAGCTGCAATAAAATGCCCGTCAAAAAAGCAAAGCTTGATATCGTTAAGCTTTTGCAGCAGGAGATTGATGAATTTTATCCGAATTTTGAGGATAACGAATTAAAATGTGAATTTCATACGGATCATTCATCTTACATTATTTATGCCGACGGCGCTTTAATTGCCCGCGCCTTTGAAAATCTGATCGGCAATGCCATTAAATACGGACGTACAGGAAA
>USSL01000372.1 GCA_900557175.1 uncultured Eubacteriales bacterium | reverse complement strand
CGTCAAAATACTGATGCTGGAAGCGCTCTTTCGGAAGTTCGGAATATGTATCCCAACCGTTAGGATCAGATTCAATCATCCATGTGTCACCGATGTGGGTGAAGATAATAATTTCGTTTTTGTAGTCGAGAGAAAGAACTCTTGTAAGCTGGCTGATGGCACGGTGGGACATGCCGCTGTGGTGCATCGGGCCATCATTTGTTTTCCATGTGACCTGTAAAATACCGTCCTCTCTGTAAAGGTCAGCAAAATCTTTGAACCATTCTTTGTACTCGTCTAATTCAGGCAGCTTCACATAAGGTGCCATTGGTTTGTTGTTTTCAGACATATAAATACCCTCCTGTAATTTTGTGTTTTATTTTGTTTAAATTATAGCAAGAACAGAGGTTTTAAGGGAAATGCTGTTTGCACAAAGGCTTATGCAAAAGATATATAAACGATTTTGTTATGTCTTTTTTACATAACAGAGCTGTTTTTAAGAATTTCCAATTTAAAAGTGCCGATGATATACTTTTTATATAGCAAAATGTAATGAATCGGAGGTCAATATGATGGATAACAAGGTTATTATTACGGCAGCGCTGACAGGTGCAATGACGCCGAAAGAATTGAATGAAAATATTCCGCTGACGCCGGAAGAAATCGCAGCGGACGCTTATAAGTGCTGGAAGGCCGGTGCGGCAATGGTACATATTCATGTGCGGGATGATAACGGTATCGGTGAGATGAATAAAGAAAAGTTTGAGGAGGTCATCCGCCTTCTGAGAGGCTATGAAGATTGTGATGTTATTATCAATTGCACAACAGCCGGTGAAAAGGATGCGCCGGATGAGAAGCGTCTGGCGCATATAAGAACGCTGGACGGTATTGAAATGGCTTCTTATGATGCCGGCTCATTTAACTGGATGCCGGCAGGCGTTCATATGAACAGTCCGAAATTTCTTGAAGAACTTGGTGATATATGCCGTGAAAGAGATATTAAGCCTGAATATGAAATTTTTGATACAGGTATGATGGGAATTGTCGATTACTTTGTCGGCAAAGGCAATTTAAAGACACCGGGGCAGTACTGCTTTGTATTAGGTGTGAAAGGCGGCATGGAAGCAACTGTTGAAAATCTTATGTTTTTAAAGAGCAAGCTTCCTGAAGGCAGCACATGGAGTGCTTTTGGCATCGGTAAGGGACATCTGCCGATTATGTATGCAACGCTGGCGCTTGGCGGTCATATAAGAGTCGGCCTTGAAGATAATGTTTATTACAGCAAAGGCGTGAAAGCGACAAATGAAATGCTTGTACAAAGAGCGGCAAGAGTTATCCTCGAATTTGGCAAAGAGCCGGCAACATCGGCAGAGGCAAGACAGATTCTTGGTTTGAAACCATTGAACAGATAGATATATGTTTGAGGCCTCACTAAATAAAATAGTGAGGCCGCCCCTCTTATTACCGCGAACTATTGCGGTTGCGCATATACGTGCGGAATGAATCGACAAAGACGGGGACAGAAATATTCGGATTTTTTTTCTTCCAGATAAGATTCAGCGTTATATAGGCAAAATCATCGGAAATCGGCACAGTGACTAAAGCGCCGGCCGAGGTTTTTAAGTATTCGGGCATGATAAAAGCGCCCTCGTTAATACTGACGTGAAACATCGCTGTTTCGATATTTGGAATTTCATGGACAATATTGTAATCGGCGCCGGCACGCTTAAAAAGCTGGCGGTTGAAATCACTTGTGATTGGATTAACTTCGTCGGCAAAGTTGACCATCGGAAAGCCGGACAACTCCGAAATAGAAACACTTTCGCGGCCGGCATAAGGGTGGCACGGATGGAAAACGGCGATCATCGGGCTTTTCATGATTGTTTCGCTCTCAAGACCGATAAGGAAATTTTTATCAACATGGGTCACAATCGCTAAGTCAGTAATATCATCGTTTAATTGTTTGACGAGTACTTCAAGAACGTCACAGGTGAGAGACAGCTTTATCTGCGGATGACTTGCCGTAAAAC
>USSL01000371.1 GCA_900557175.1 uncultured Eubacteriales bacterium | reverse complement strand
ACTTCATTTTAGCAAATCCCGAAAAAAAATGCAAATTATTTTGCCTTACACGCCGTTTTTCCCGACAGCATTGTTCAGTCTTTCTGCCATTACAATCATCAGTACTGTAATTGCAAGTATAAACAGCGGGAAAAAGCCAATATCAATATAATCCGCAACAAGGCCAAACACCGGCGGCATAAGACAGGCACCCACATAAGCTGATGCCATCTGTATACCAATCATTGACTGACTAAGTTCAACACCGAAATTTTTTGGCGTCGAATGGATGATCGACGGATAAATCGGCGCGCAGCCGCAGCCAATCAGTACAAGCCCGACAGGCAGAAATATATTTTGCGGAATCATCAAAACGGCAATGCCAATCACTATAATGACCTCGCCGAGGCGGATCATATTTTTATCATTGATCCATATCGTAAGAAAACCAGACACAAAACGCCCTGCTGTAATACCTATGTAAAAAAGGCTTGCAAAGCTTGCCGCCTGCTCTGGCGTAATACCTCTGTTAAACGTACAATAACTTGCCGCCCACATTCCGGCTGTACACTCCGCCGCACAATAGCAGAAAAAGCAAACCATCACTTCGCGGACACCCGGACGCCTTATAATCTGTTTAAATGTCAGATTTCCGACACTTTCCTCTGATGTGCCACCACTGTTTTCGGCCTTATGCTTTTTCCAGAGCGGCAGTGAAAAAAACAAAACAGCCGTCAGAACAACCTGCATCAATGCGATTATTCTATAGCCGCCCGTCCAGCCAAAGCCGCCTGTAATGGCTGCGCCCATAATGACCGGGCCGATGCTTGCACCGATGCCCCACATACAGTGGAGCCAGCTCATATGACGCGCCGGATAATGAATGGCCACAAAATTATTCAGCGCCGCATCGACGCTGCCTGCGCCAAGTCCGTACGGCACGGCCCAAAGACAAAGCTGCCAAAATGCAGAACTCATTGAAAATCCAAAAAGTGATACCGCGGTCATGCAGACGCTCACCGCCGTCACCATCCCCGCGCCAAAACGCTTCGTCACGCGGTCACTGGCAAGACTTGACACAATCGTACCAGCCGAAATAATCATAGATACGATACCCGCCCACGATACCGATGCCCCCAGCTCGCCGTACATACTCGGCCATGCCGAGCCCAAAAGCCCGTCAGGAAGCCCAAGGCTGATAAATGCAAGATAAATAATTCCAAGTAATACTGATGTCATAATTTCTCCCCTTTGTTTTGTTGTGAAACTTAAAATCCGATAATATCATATACTTTTGCGGCAGATAGTGTCAATATATTTTCATCAAAAAATAGTTGCAATTATCTGAAAAATAGTGTATTATAATAGATGCACCTGTAGCTCAGTGGATAGAGCAATGGCCTCCGGAGCCATGTGCGTGGGTTCAATTCCCGTCAGGTGCGTTTTTTTATTTTTATAGCAAATGCGCGAAACACTGATAAACACTGGTTTGTCGGTGTTTTTATTTTGCGTGAATTACTGTATTTGTCAAAACAAATCTTGTCACCGATTTTCGCTGTACAGTCATTGATTTTCATCTTTCCTTTCTTAAAAATGGGTATAAAAATACCACTCACTCCGAAGAATGGGTGGTATCTATACAACAGCCTTCATAGCCTTGTCATATTCAATCTTTAATTTTCGTTTGAAATCTTCAATTTCTTCCGGTTTCATACCCGGTTCTGCAGAAGCACAAATATCCGGCGTTTCATCAGAAAGAATCTCAGTTGCTCTCGGTTGTTCGTTATGCATTTCATCGTAATCATCAACTAAAGCATCTTCTAAAATAATAGAAAACTCATAAATATCATTCGGAGTATTTTTCAAAAACTCCCGAATGTAGTTCATTACCTTTTCAAACACTTACCCACATCTCCTTTGGCTTCTTTCGCCTTATGATAGACACTATATCATTTGCTTTCTTAGATATCGTCATTGTCATATTGTTCTCGAAGGTTGATACTGCAATCAAACTTGCAGATGCGCTTGAAGT
>USSL01000370.1 GCA_900557175.1 uncultured Eubacteriales bacterium | reverse complement strand
TTATTTTTTGCACTAGAAAAGGAGCTGCGCACTAATTACTTAGTGCGACAGCCCCGCTTTTTATGCCGCCTTCATGCATATTTTAAATTTAAGCATGCCGTCCTCATAGGATGCAGAAATTTTCCCGCCCATCTGAATGACAAATTGCTGTACAATGGCAAGCCCAAGTCCTGTATTTTGACCGCTCCGCATACGGTCTGTCGTAAAAAAACGGTCAAACAGATGTGCAAGCTCATCATCACTGACAGGTTCTGTCTGATTGGCAATCTCCGTCACCATTGTGTCTTCCGAGGCATATATATGAATACTTAAAAAATCCCGTCCATGCTTTAATACATTTTGTATAAGATTTGCATAAACTCTCGACATCGCCTTTGCATCTGCAAGCGCCAAAAGTCTGCCGGATGCCATTGAAACATCCACCCGGAAATTTTTCTTTTCCAGTTCATCATATTCATCCGCCATAATCTGACTCATCAAAACGCTTAAATCAACCGCCTCCATCTGAAACTTATACTCACTGCCTTCAAGCCGCGATAAATCATAAAACTGAGAAATAAGGTTTTTAAGCATCTCTGCTTTGCGCTCAATAATTTCCAAATATTCCATGACATGTTTCTCATATTCGCCGGTGCCATCTTCCCGGTGCAGCGCATATGCGCCGCTGCAGGTTTCACCATGCGCTTCATATTCCCGCTTTATAAGCTGCACATAACCTAAAATACTCGTCAGCGGTGTCCTCAGATCATGGGATATGTTTGATACCTGATGTTTAAAATCCGCATCCTTTCTTCGAAATTCTGCCTGTTTTTCCTGACATTGTTCAATATAATCATTCAGCGTCTTTAAAAGTGCCTCAAGCTCCTTATCCGGCGCCTTTAAAAGAACCCGGTGACGTCCGCCCGTCTCGCAGACTTCCTTAATATCCTCGTTTAAGCTGCGTATATGACGCCGCTGTCCGATATAAAGTACTGTCACCAAAACAGCCCATAAACACAAAATGATACATATTCCAATCATAGCTACCTCCATATCCGCAGCCGAAGGTTTATTTTATTTCTTTTCTTCTGAAAAACAGCCATCCAAGCAATGCAAAAATGATAAAGAAACTCATACCGTTGATAAAGTAATCTCCGGCCAGTGTAGAAACCTGTGAAAAATCAGTAATCTCACGGAATTTATACAGCTGACGGATCGGAAATATATTTGCAATCTTACAAAATACCGTTTTTTCAGTTATCGCGGCGATCATCTCAAATATCGACGGCAGTAATGCCGTATAGCATACAACAAGTACCGAACCAAAGGTTGCGTTTTTAATATTAAACCACACTGCAACAGAAATTGCAACCTGACTTAAATACAGCGGGATCATAATCAATACATACATCAAAAAATAACGTGTGTACGGCAGCGCCATATCGTCCGGTTTAAAAAATATCCAGCTTGTCACCACACATACAACTGCAAGAATGAGTGCAAGCACAATCATCACAATTGACGCCGCAATCAGCTTTGCAAAATAAATTTGTCCCCGTGTATAACCGAAGGCCACTGTATTTTTAAGTGTTCCGTGCTTGTATTCCTCAGAAAATACCATATCTGTTGTAATAATCGCCATGTACATACCTGCTGCAAGAAGCACGCCATACACAAGCAGCATTTCACTTCTTGTCGGTACAGCTTCCCATCCTGCAAGATTTGACTGCACAATCGACATCATTACACTGTAAAAGAGAACAAGTCCGGAGCACACGCCAATAAATACCTTTGAATACGCTCTTTTGTAAACTTTATAAAGATCTGCTCTGATTAAATTAAACATTTTGTCCGCCTCCTACTAACTCTATGAAATAATCCTCAAGATTTGTATGATTTTCCTTCATGCTAAACAGGCGGACATTATTTTTAATAAGCGCCTCAGCAATGACATCCGGCTGGCCTAAAAGCTCATACACTCTGAGCACATTGTCTGGAAGCACCTCATAGCTGACACAGCCCAATATCTGTTCAACGAC
>USSL01000369.1 GCA_900557175.1 uncultured Eubacteriales bacterium | reverse complement strand
GATGTGCTTATTACAGGCGATATCGGACACCACGAAGGGCTTGACGCTTTAGCCTGCAATCTTGCTATTATTGATGCCGGCCATCAGGGTATTGAAAAGATTTTTATTGATTATATGAAAAATTATTTTGAAAATCATTTTCCTGAAATTAATGTTGTCACGGAGGTCAGCCGTGCACCCTTTACTGTAATGTAAAATCATCACGTTTAAACGGAGGTGTAAGCCATGTCTGAAATGATTCATATTACTGTCCGCCATCCCGGCGGACAAACAGCGCTTGAGGTGAAAAAATCAACATCCTTTTTAAATATTTTATCCGACTTTGAAAAGCTTTACAAAGAACCGGTCATTCTTGCCCGAATTGACGGCAAGCTTAAAGAGCTTTTCAAACCGGTAAAAAGAAGCGGTACAGTTGAATTTATTACAATTGGTGAAAATATCGGTCACAAAGTCTACAACCGGACGGCTGTTTTTCTTCTGACAAAAGCTGCCATTGATGTCATCGGCAAAGAAAAGCTTCAAAAGCTCATCGTACAATATTCCGTCGGTCATGGATATTACTGTGAGCTTGCCTCAGATGTAACGCTTGATGATGCACTCATTCGTGCGATTAAAGAACGAATGCGAAGTATCGTTAATGAAAATCTTCCGATTGAAAAATCATCGGTGCCGCTCAAAGAGGCCATCCGGCTTTTTGAAGCCGCCGGGATGGAAGATAAGACAGCACTGTTTAAATACAGGCGCGCCTCCTCCGTCAATATTTACAGTCTTCCCGGCTGCATTGATTATAACTACGGCTATATGGCGCCGTCTACCGGCTGCATTCAGTGGTTTGATTTATATTTATACGACGAAGGCTTTGTCCTTGACCTGCCGGATATTTCAGAGCCGACACAGCTTAAACCATTTAATCCATCCGTAAAGCTTTTTAATGTTTTAAAGCAGTCAACCCGATGGGGAAATATGATGAATGTGAGCACTGTCGGCGACTTAAATGACGTTATTACATCCGGTGAAATGAATGACCTTATCCTTGTATCCGAAGCACTCCAGGAAAAGAAAATTGCCCAGATTGCCGAACAGATTGTCAGTGATAAGAAAAACCGCATTGTTCTTATTGCGGGGCCTTCATCTTCAGGCAAAACAACCTTCTCACACAGACTGTCCATACAGCTTCGGGCTCACGGCGTCTGCCCGCACCCGATTCCTGTGGATGATTATTTTGTCAACCGTGAAAACACACCAAAAGATGAAAACGGCGACTATAATTATGAATGTCTCGGTGCCCTTGATGTCGATTTATTTAACGAACATATGTCAGCACTTTTAAACGGCGATACAGTAGAACTTCCCCAGTTTAATTTCATCACTGGAAAACGGGAATTTAAAGGCCGCACCATGCATATCGGGCCGGAGGACATTCTCGTCATCGAAGGCATCCACGGGCTCAATGACCGGCTGACTTACAGTCTCCACAAAGACAGTAAATTTAAAATCTACATCAGTGCCCTCACACAATTAAATATTGATGAGCACAACCGCATATCGACAACTGACGGCCGTCTGATCCGGCGCATTGTCAGAGACGCGGCAAAGCGGGGCAGTACGGCAGCTTCAACAATCGCCCGCTGGGATTCTGTCCGCCGCGGCGAGGAGGAAAATATCTTCCCATATCAGGAAAGCGCCGATGTTATGTTTAACTCCGCCTTAATCTATGAGCTTGCCGTTTTAAAACAGTATGCAGAGCCACTGCTTTTTAACATTACTGAAGATATGCCCGAATACGACGAAGCTAAACGGCTTTTAAAGTTTTTTAACTATTTTCTCGGTATTGACAGCACGCTCATTCCGAAAAATTCTATTTTAAGAGAATTTATCGGTGACAGCTGTTTTAAAGTCTGATTGACATTTAAGCCATTCAATGGTATAGTAAATAACTGCAAGTCTGTTAAATAATCGCGGCTGCATGTCTCGAAAGAGCGCAGGTGAGGAAAGTCCGGGCTTCGCAGGGCAGGATGCCGGATAACGTCCGGTGGAGGCGACTCCAAGGCCAGTGCAACA
>USSL01000368.1 GCA_900557175.1 uncultured Eubacteriales bacterium | reverse complement strand
CAAGTTGACGGATTTCGTCGGAGTGGCTTCTGCTGTGGAGAACCTCTTTGACGATACGGATCTGTTCCTTAAATTTCTTTCCGGAGTTGGAATGGTTGGCGTCAACGATACATGCCGGATTGTCAAGCTTCATTTCTTCGTACATATCGTGCAGGCGGATTAAATCTTCATAATGATAGTTTTCGCGCGTGCGTCCGTACTGGTTGACAGCGCCTCTTAAAATTGTGTGGGCATAAGGGTTGCCGGAAGTTGTGGCATCCCAGCCGCGGTAGAGGAAATTGTGGCTGTGGCGTGCGGCATATACGGAGTTTAACATGACTGAAAAATCACCGCTTGTCGGATTTTTCATGCCGACAGGCACGTCAATACCGCTGGCAACAAGGCGGTGCTGCTGATCTTCAACAGAGCGGGCACCGACAGCAACGTAGGAGAGAATATCTGCAAGATAGCGGAAATTCTCAGGATAAAGCATTTCATCGGCTACAGGAAGTCCAAATTCTTCAAGCGCCCGTATATGAAGCTTCCGGATGGCAATAAGACCGGCTAAAAGGTCAGGTTCCTTATTCGGATCGGGCTGGTGCATCATACCTTTGTAGCCCTGACCGTTTGTGCGCGGTTTATTCGTATAAATTCTCGGAATAATAATCAGCTTATCTTTAACCTTTTCCTGAACGGAGACGAGACGTCCGATGTAGTCGCAGACGGAAGTCTCATTGTCTGCGGAGCATGGTCCGATGATGACTAAAAACTTATCGGATTTTCCTGTAATGACATCGCAAATTTTCTTGTCCCACTGTGCTTTGTGCTGTGCAGCCTTTTCAGGAACCGGGTAACGTGCGATAATTTCTTTTGGTGTAGGCAGCTTTTGAGACATAATAAAACTCATAAATCAGCACTCCTTTAAAATAAATTTGTTTTCAATTATAGTATAAATGCCGTTTGTTGTCAAAAGATGAAGAAGTAAAAATTTTGTAAAATGTCAAAAAAATAACTATTCAATTTTTATTAAAAGTGTTACAATAGGTTAGCTGATGGCCAAAGAGCCAAAGCAAGGATTGACTGATGATAATAATGAGAGGAGATTTTCAATGAGAAAAACAAAAATTATTTGTACATTAGGTCCTAAATCAACGGATGAGAAAATCATGAAAGAATTGCTGCTTGAAGGTATGAATGTGGCAAGATTCAACTTTTCTCACGGTGATTATGAAGAACATATGGGAAAATATAAGACGCTGCTGAAACTCCGTGAGGAATTAAATCTTCCGGTAGCGGCACTTTTAGATACAAAGGGCCCGGAAATCCGCCTTGGCACATTTAAGGACGGCATGAAGGTTGATTTATCGGAGGGACAGCTTTTTACTCTGACAACAAGAGATATTGAAGGCGATGAAAATATCGTATCCATCACTTATAAAGGCCTGCCTTCAGATCTAAAGGAAGGCGCGATCGTCCTTCTTGATGACGGTCTTATTGCCATGAGAGTTGAGCGCCTGACAGAGACAGATATTATATGTAAGGTTTTAAACGGCGGTGTGATTTCTGACAGAAAAGGTGTGAATGCGCCGGGAACACATATTACAATGCCTTTTGTAAGTAAAAAAGACTATGAGGATATTTGCTTTGCTATTGAAAACGGCTTTGATTTTATTGCCGCTTCATTTACAAGAAGTGCGGATGATATTTTGCAGATCCGTAAAATCTTCCATGAAAAGCATTGTACAACGATGAATATTATCGCGAAAATCGAGAATATGCAGGGCGTTGAAAATATTGACGAGATCATCCGTGTAGCTGACGGTATTATGATTGCCAGAGGTGATATGGGCGTTGAAATTCCGCTTGAAGATGTGCCTGTCATTCAGAAGCAGATTATAAGAAAGGTATGCAATGCCGGAAAACAGGTAATTACAGCGACACAGATGCTTGATTCTATGATCAAAAATCCGCGTCCGACAAGAGCTGAGGCGACAGACGTTGCCAATGCGATTTACGACGGCACAAGTGCAATCATGCTTTCAGGTGAGACAGCGTCCGGCATGTATCCTGTGGAAGCATTAAAGACAATGGTTA
>USSL01000367.1 GCA_900557175.1 uncultured Eubacteriales bacterium | reverse complement strand
AAGACAATTCAGGAAGCTTTAAAGGTAACAAATAAAGCTGTGATGGAAGCGCTTGTATCAAAGGAAAAGGCAGAGAAATATCTTCCGGTTGATATGTACATCGGCGGTGTGGAACATGCTGTACTTCACCTTTTATATTCAAGATTTTACACAAAATTCCTGCATGATATCGGCGTGATTGATTTTGATGAGCCGTTTAAGAAGCTGTTTAATCAGGGTATGATTACAGGTAAAAATGGTATTAAGATGAGTAAATCTAAAGGTAATGTTGTATCTCCGGACGATTTAGTCAGAGATTACGGCTGTGACGCCTTAAGACTTTATGAACTTTTTGTCGGACCTCCGGAATTAGATTCAGAATGGGATGACAGAGGCATTGAGGGCGTTTACAGATTCATCAACCGCTACTGGAACCTTGTGATGGATAATAAAGACAAAGAAGTGGCAGAGACAAAAGAGCTTGTGAAAATCCGTCATAAGATGGTTCACGATATTTCGACACGTCTTAATCAGTTCAGCTTAAATACAGTTATTTCAGGTTTTATGGAATACACAAATAAGCTGACAGAGATGTCAAGAAAGGGCGGTATTGACAAGGCAACACTTGAAACGGCGGCTATCCTTATTGCACCTTTTGCACCGCATCTTGGAGAAGAATTGTGGCAGCAGCTCGGTCACACAACATCTGTATTTGAAAATCAGTGGCCGGAAGCTGATAAGGAAGCAATGAAGGATGAAGAAGTGACAATTGCTGTTCAGATTAACGGCAAAACAAAATGTACAATTGAAATTGACGTTAAGGCGGCTAAAGAGGACGTCCTTGCGGCAGCAAAGGCAGCGCTTGGCACAAAGCTCTCAGGAAATATTATTAAAGAAATTTATGTTCCGGGCAGAATTGTCAACATCGTTGCAAAATAAGGAGAATTTATGAATCAAAATACAAACGGATTTGAAATTGCGGCGCTTGTGCTCGGCATTGCCGGTATTCCGTTGTCATGCTGGCATGCAACAATCGGCCTTATCGTGTCAATTGTCGGCATTGTGATGGCTGTCAAAGCAGGAAAATGCGGCGGTACTGCGATGGCAAAGGCAGGTCTTGTCTGTGCAATCATCGGCTGCGTTTTGGGTGCTTTGAACCTTTTGGGCGGACTTTTACTCGTTATTTTTGCATTATCGCTGTAAAATGAAGAAACAAAAGAAAACAGCAGAGGATATTCTTTTTGTCATCGGACTTATATTTATTGTGATTTTTGCCGCAGGCTGGCCAATCTTTTTAAAAATGGCGTCCTATTTGTCGACGGGATGCCGGTTTTTGGCAGTGACAGGGCTTTACTGCCCGGCCTGCGGCGGCACAAGGGCATTAAACGCGCTGCTTTCCGGTCACTTGCTCACTTCGCTGAAATTTAATCCGGCGGTTGCTTTTGGCGCTGCGGTTTTTGTCTGCTTCATGGTGACTCAGGCAATCGAGCGCCTGTCCGGCGGCCGTCTTAAAATTGGTTTAAAATACAGGAATCTTTATATTTATTTGTGGCTTGGAATTTTAATGGGCTGGTGGCTCATAAGAAATATTCATTTAATACTGCATATGTAAATGCCGTCGCACTTTTGCGGCGGCATTTTGGCTATGTGTTATTCGCCGGACTGAAGTGAGCTTTTCAGCTGCTCAAACATGGCAAGCTGGTCAGGAGAGAGCATGGATTTTAGTGCATTCTCAAGTTCGGGGGAGGAGGGGATGTCCTGCGGTGAAAAATCTGTGTCAAAGCTTTTGCCGCCGTGACGGTTTAGACTGTCAAAGCCCCCGGCGCTGTGATGATTTTTTTGCCCGAAGCTTCCTGGGATATTAAAGCCTCCCATACTTTGTCCGTTTTCAAGGCCTAAACTGCTTAACATTTTAGAAAATTCGGGAGATTTTAAAAGCGTTTGGTATTTTTCGTAAAGCTTGCCCATTTTGAGCATACCGAGTATTTTGTCAATTGTTTCAGCCTGGGCAGCATCGCAGTATTTGCGAAGATCACAGAGCAGTTCTTCGGGCGAGGGCTTTTTGTCTGAAACAGAACATATGGATAAAGGATCATCTT
>USSL01000366.1 GCA_900557175.1 uncultured Eubacteriales bacterium | reverse complement strand
CCCTGACTCTTGGATTACCCTGTGGAAAAATCGTCCTTTCTGTAGCGGTGCTGGCAATTCTTATTACTGCCCCACTTGGAGCCATTGGGATGGACCTAGGCTACAAAAAGCTCCTGTCCCGGTAACTGAAGCTTCTATATGCAGAGATTACTGTTCACCGTAACAGGAAAAGGAATATTTTTTCTCCTACTGTACACTCTATATTGACAGCAGAGAAATCTCACGGTACGATTTCACCAAACCCTGTACATATACAGGGAGAAAAGGAGATACTATTATGAAAATTTTATTTTATGGTGCATGATTCGACAGCGCCGTGGAACGAGGGCATTTTTTATCTGCATTTTGAAGATGATGAGGCAATTTGTGAAAAGGTTGAGGAATATGAGGAGTCTTATCTTGTAGAACTTGATGTTTCTATATTGACGGCGATGATGCTCGGATACAAACGTCCGACATATTTGTATAATAATGAATACATAAAGGTGGACTACTATCTTTTAAAACCGCTTGAGATGCTGATTGATGCGAAAAAGCCGTATTTTTCGGATTATTTTTAAAAAATGGACAAGGAGGTTGTTGAATGGATGCAGTAATTTCGGCGGTACAGACAGCGGTGACGCAGATTAACGATATACTTTGGGGCGCGCCGATGCTTATATTATTATTTGGCACACATTTGTTTCTTACAATACGGACGGGATTTATACAAAGAAAGACATTTAAGGGCATACGGCTGTCGGTGACGAAGGATGAGGATGAAGATGGTGATATCAGTCAGTTTGGAGCACTGACGACAGCGCTTGCCTCAACGATTGGCACCGGAAATATTATCGGCGTCGGTACAGCCATTGCCCTTGGCGGTCCGGGCGCAGTGTTCTGGTGCTGGCTGACAGGCGTTTTCGGCATTGCTACAAAATATTCCGAGTCACTGATCGCAGTTAAGTACCGGGTAAAAAGTAAAGACGGACGGATGATGGGCGGTGCGATGTATGCCCTTGACCGGGGGCTTCACATGAAATGGCTTGCCGTTTTGTTTGCGCTTTTTGCGGCAATCGCCTCTTTTGGCATCGGTTCGATGGTTCAGAGCAATGCGATTGCAAATGTGTGGAAGGAAAATCTCAACGTGCCGGCATGGATTGTCGGTGTTATTTCTGCACTTTTGACGGCTTTTGTTATTTTTGGGGGCGTCAAGGTGATTGCAAGAGTATGCGAAAAGCTTGTACCTTTTATGGCGCTTTTTTATGTAATCGGCTGTGTTATTATTCTTATTTACAATTATGACTATATTATTCCTGCGGTTCAGACAATTGTGACGATGGCTTTTAAACCAGGTGCTGCCGCCGGCGGTCTTGTCGGTACGGGGATTATGATGGCTGCCCGTTACGGTATTGCAAGAAGTTTGTTTTCAAATGAATCCGGTATGGGTTCTGCACCGATTGTATCGGCAGCTGCACAGACAAAAAATCCGGTAAAGCAGGCGCTTGTCGCTTCCACAGGGACGTTTTGGGATACAGTTGTCGTATGCGCTTTAACAGGCATTGTTCTTGTCAGCAGTATTATGAAAAATCCGGGCATTGATGTGGCAAATATTACGGACGGAAGTGAGCTTACAAGTCTTGCTTTTGCCCAGATTCCTTATGTTGGAAAATTTATTTTAGTTGTCGGTATCGTTTCCTTTGCTTACTCAACAATTCTTGGATGGGCTTATTACGGGGAGCGGTGTGTTGAATATCTTGGCGGCTCAAAGCTTTTGCTGCCTTACCGTATTCTTTATGTGATTTCAATTGCGATTGCGCCGCTTGTAACGTTGAAGCTTGTGTGGGATCTTGCCGACACATTTAATGCACTGATGGCGATACCGAATATTATCGCCGTGCTGCTTTTGTCAAAGGTGATTGCTTCTGAAACTAAAAAATATATTAATGATATCCACAGGCGGGACATGTCTGAAGTGCCTGTTGTTGATGATGGAAAGGAAGATTGATGATGTTATTTTTAGAATATCCAAAATGTACGACATGTAAAAAGGCGAAAAAATGGCTGGAAGATAACAATGTGTGTTTTGAGGACAGGCATAT
>USSL01000365.1 GCA_900557175.1 uncultured Eubacteriales bacterium | reverse complement strand
GACGTGTGCTCTTCCGATCTACATAGAGATGGCGTTGATGAAAATACACATCTTGTGACTGAGGTCAATGGTAAGCCGACCGCAAAGATTATGTTTTTTAATGGTATGTGCAGGGGCGCTGTTTCAGGGACAAACGGTTACATTCAAAATCCGTATCTGACAGATAATCTTGCCTTCAGCCTTCAGCTTCAGCTTAAAGCCGACGAAAAATATCCGGATTTTACACGGCGTATTTATTTGCGGGCATATCGTTTTAACATGCATGTGGCGCCGAGAACCTTACTTGTAGAGTGCGGTGCACAGACAAATACGGTGGAGGAGGTTCATAATGCAATGGAGCCTTTGGCGGACATTTTATATAGTGTGCTTTCGGGAACGTGAAAACAAAGATTTTCTTGTATTTGAAGGGGTGGATGTGCTATAATGTCCACGGGCACAGCGCGGATGCTGTGCCGGTAAAATACGAATGATGATAAATGAAATTAAGGGAGGTTGTGCTCTTTGAGTATGGACCAGAGTAAAATAAGAAATTTTTGTATTATTGCCCATATTGACCACGGAAAGTCAACGCTTGCTGACAGGATTATAGAAAAGACAGGCCTTTTGACAAGCCGCGAGATGCAGGCTCAGATTCTTGATAATATGGAGCTTGAGCGGGAGAGAGGCATTACGATTAAATCACAGGCTGTGCGCATTATCTATAAGGCGAAGGACGGACAGGAGTATGTTTATAACCTGATTGACACGCCGGGACATGTTGACTTTAACTATGAGGTGTCAAGAAGTCTTGCCGCCTGTGACGGCGCAATTTTAGTTGTCGATGCGGCTCAGGGCATCGAGGCACAGACATTGGCGAATGTTTATCTTGCCTTAGACCATGATTTGGACATTATGCCGGTCATTAATAAAATTGATTTGCCGAGTGCAGAGCCGGACAGGGTTGTTGCTGAAATCGAGGATGTGATTGGCCTTGAGGCTCATGATGCGCCGAGAATTTCCGCAAAGAGCGGGCTCAATGTTGACGAAGTGCTTGAGCAGATTATTGAGAAGATTCCGGCACCGGAGGGAGATCCGCAGGCGCCGCTTAAGGCACTTATTTTTGACGCAGTTTACGATCCGTATAAGGGTGTTATCGTTTTCTTCAGAGTCAAGGACGGCCGTGTGGCAAAAGGTACGAGGGTGCGTATGATGGCGACAGAGGCTGAGTTTGATGTTGTGGAAGTCGGCTACTTTGGCGCCGGACAGTTTATTCCGTGTGATGAGCTTTCGGCAGGAATGGTCGGCTATCTGACAGCCAGCATTAAAAATTTGACAGATACCCGTGTCGGCGATACGATTACGGACGCGGCACGGCCGTGTGATGCGGCGCTGCCGGGCTATAAGAAAGTCAATCCGATGGTTTACTGCGGTGTATATCCGGCAGATGGTGCCAAGTATCAGGACCTAAGAGACGCTCTTGAAAAGCTGCAGCTGAATGACGCTTCACTCCAGTTTGAGGCGGAAACATCGGTTGCATTGGGCTTTGGCTTTCGCTGCGGCTTTTTAGGCCTTTTGCATTTGGAAATTATTCAGGAACGTCTTGAGCGGGAATATAATCTCGATTTAGTCACAACAGCGCCGTCGGTTATTTATAAAGTACATAAAACAAACGGTGATGTCATTGATTTGACAAACCCTACAAATATGCCGGATCCGTCGGAGATTGAATATATGGAGGAGCCTGTTGTTTCTGCGGAAATCATGGTGACAACAGAATTTATCGGGCCGATTATGGAACTTTGTCAGGAAAGACGCGGTGTTTATCTCGGCATGGAATACATGGAAGCAACACGTGCGCTGCTTCATTATGATCTGCCGCTCAATGAAATCATTTATGATTTCTTTGATGCCCTCAAATCCCGCTCAAGAGGTTATGCGTCTTTTGATTATGAGATGAAAGGCTATGTGCGCTCAGATCTTTGTAAGCTTGATATTTTGGTCAACCGCGAGGAAGTGGATGCTCTGTCATTTATCGTGTTCAGCGGTTCAGCCTATGAGCGCGGCAGAAAAATGTGTGAAAAACTTAAAGAAGAAATTCCGCGTC
>USSL01000364.1 GCA_900557175.1 uncultured Eubacteriales bacterium | reverse complement strand
TTTGCGCGACTGCCAACAATAAGCGCACGGCTCGAATAGGAAACGTCAGCGTGCCGCAAAAAATTCGTGACATCCTCCGCCGTATAAACACAAACAACTCGACAAACCTTAACCTACTAAAACTTTCACTATTCCAAAGCAAAAATTACACGGAGGATTTATGAAATTAATTTTAGAATCTATAGAAAAACATTTTGACCATAAGAAAGTGCTTTCCGGGGCTTCTTTTACCTTTGAGAAAGGCCGGATTTACGGACTTTTGGGACGCAATGGCGCCGGAAAGACGACACTTTTTAACTGTATCAACGACGACCTTGACATTGATGGCGGACGTTTTTTCCTGATGAACGATGACGGCAGCCAGCAGACTTTGACCTCCGATGATATCGGCTACGTTTTATCAACACCTGTTGTGCCTGAATTTCTTACCGGTCGGGAGTTTATTCATTTTTTCATCGATATTAACCGAAAGCAGATAAAAAATCCGAAAACGGCCGACGAATATATGGACTTAGTAAAAATAGACGCCGCCGACAGAGATCGGCTGATGCGCGATTATTCCCACGGCATGAAAAATAAAATGCAGATGCTTATCCACATCATTGCAAGTCCTTCCATTCTGCTGCTGGATGAACCGCTGACATCTCTTGACGTTGTTGTTGCCGATGAAATGAAACAGCTTTTAAAATCTATCAAAAGTGAACATATCCTTATTTTTTCGACACATATTATGGAGCTGGCACTGGATTTATGTGATGAAATTGTTATTTTAAACAACGGTATTCTTGAAAGCATCGATAAGGAAGATTTGGATTCAGAAAACTTTAAAAATAAAATTATTGATGCACTGCGGGGTGACAGCCAATGATTCATACACTGACAACCATCATGCGCCTTTCTCACGCCTACAGCTTCAACAGTTTTATTTACAGACTGAGAAAACTTCCGCTCATAAAAAAGCTGATTCGCGAGGATTTTTATAAAAAGGCGTGGATGAAACATCTTTTGACAATCCTTACCATACTCAAGGATATTTTTATGATATTCTTCGGAAAACTTTTTTATCTCGGGCTTTTTGTTTACTTACCGGTTATTATATCCCCGGCAGTATCGATGAAAGCTATATGCATCTTCTGTTTTGCATGACACTCTCCGGCGCCATCGTCAATAACGAGCTGATGACAGCGACAAAGGAAAAATACTATGCCCATGTGCTGATGCATATCAATGCCCGACGTCTGGCAATTTCAGATTTACTCCTTTATATCGGCGGACAATTCATCGGGTTTATCCCGGCCGGACTTATTTTCGGACGGCTCTGTCATGTCCCGGTTTTATACTGCCTCTGCCTTCCGATTTTTGCAGCTGCCGGGAAAGTCGTATGGTCGTCCTGCGCTTTCTATATTTTTAACAAAAAAGGGCTGCTTTTATCAGAGCGCAACTGGAAATTTACCTTCTCACTGTTGGGTATCACCGCAGCTGCCGGTTACGGACTTCCGTTTTTACATATCAGCATTCCCTCACCTGCCTTCGCGGCAGCAGCGCTGTTTTCACTTGCAGCTGCGCCTTTGGCTCTGAGATTTTTATGGCGTACTTCTGAGAGCAGCTATCGAAGACTTTACAAGAAAACATTGACAAAAGAAACGGTTGTTTTTAATGTCACTGAAAATGCCGCAGCCACACAGCAAAAAACATATTTGACACATCTTTCCGATGAAAAAATAACTTCTTCTAAAAAAGGTTATGCTTATTTTAATGATATTTTTGTCAAACGCCATAAAAAGCTTTTGACAACAGCGGCAAAAAAACAGACGCTGATTTTACTTGTCATTCTTGCCGCTGCTGTGGCAGCCACCCTATTTAATGATAACATGAAGAAAAGCTTCCGGTTTGTTACAGAATCCATGCTGCCGTATTTTGTCTTTATCATGTATCTTATAAACCGTGGAACAACAATCACACAAGCTATGTTTTTTAACTGCGACCACAGTATGCTGACATACAATTTTTACAGAAAACCGAAAACTCTTTTGGAAGTTTTTAAGACAAGACTTCTGACAATGCTTAAAATCAATATGATTCCGGC
>USSL01000363.1 GCA_900557175.1 uncultured Eubacteriales bacterium | reverse complement strand
ACTGACCGTAATTTTTACAATCATTATTTTTGCTGCCGGAAGCAGCACACGGCATACATCGCCATTTATTAATTATGCATCCTTTATCGACTATAATTATGAAACGCCGAAGGAAAATACATTTTATTCGATGACGATTCCCGATAAGGAAGACTTTAGTCAAAATATAGATGACGATTATACAGTGTGCCTGATGAACAATAATTACGTGAATTTTGATTCTGTCTGGGAAAATATTTTTTCAGACTATGTCCAGAGTATCAACATTAACAGCGGCATGACCTACACCAATCTTCCTGAAGGCGGCACAAATATTTCCATCAACAATACAGTGCTTTTTTCAACAAGATATTTTAATCTTCAAAATGATGATGCCGATATTGACGCCATTATGGAAAATATTACTTTTGAAAACGGTCACTACACAGGTACAATCGAAAATCATACAGATTATTTCATTGAAAATGCCTGTATCATGATTTCGGGCAGGCTTTACGGCATCGGAAACATAAGTCCCCATTCCAATATCTCTGTTGATATTGAAGCCGTTTCATCAAGGAACACCGATGAAGATATCGAAAATGAAGTGCTCCACGCACTCGGCATATCTTCCGATCGCCGCCATGAAGGTGAATCTATTATAAAAACAAATATGTTTATTCAGTTTATTAACGCAAATTATGCCAACACTTATCCTTTTGTTTTAGGTTTTATACCGGACTACAAGCCATCTGTCTTCGATGAGAGTTCAATTCCGGCAACAGGCATTACAATGTTCCACAAAAAGGCTGATATAAACTATACCGACAGCAGCGAAAGTATCCATATTCCCGATATTTCCCAACTGATGTCTGTAAACTCCGGTGAAATCTATAATCTTTCAATGGATCTGTATTCCGCCGAAACTGAAATGATGTACAATTTCAGCAATGATTTTGTTCCTGAAAGCTTAAAGCTTGTATCCGTCAGTGATAATCTTGATATTTTTGCTTACAACTATACAACAGACTGTTATGAGCCGATCTTTAAAAATACAGATACATTTAAAGAGGATATTCAAAACTATTTTGATGAAAATAAAATTTTGCAGCTTAAATTTGTCCAGAAAGTGCCGGGCAGCAATGAAGATTATATTCTGCCGGTCATTTCTGCTGCAGGGAAGGTGAAGTAAATGCTCGTCATTGATAATTTAACTAAATATTACGGCGATTTCTGTGCACTGGACCATATAAGCCTGCATATTTCAAAAGGCGATTTATACGGCTTTGTAGGCCCTAACGGCGCAGGAAAAACGACAACACTTAAAATACTTTCCGGTCTTATCCGTCCTGATGAGGGTACTGTCATCATGGACGGACATAACCTTTTAACAGATATCAAAAAACTTAAAGCTGACATCGGCTATATGCCGGATTTTTTCGGCACCTACGATAACTTAAAGGTCATCGAATATATGCGTTTTTTTGCCTCTATTTACAATATTGACGGCTTAAAAGCCGATTCTGTCATCGAGCGCCATTTAAAGCTTGTCCATATGGAAGACCGGAAAAATCAATATGTCGATGAACTTTCCCGCGGTCTTAAGCAGAAGCTCTGCCTTGCCCGCTGTCTGATCCACAATCCGAAGCTGCTCATTCTTGATGAGCCTTCCTCCGGTCTTGATCCGGCAGCCCGTCTTGAAGTCCGTGAAATTTTAAAGAAGCTTTGCAGCCAGGGCAAAACAATTATTATAAGCTCACATATTTTATCGGAACTTGCCGAGATGTGTACCCATCTTGGTATTATCCAAAACGGCAAAATGATTGCGGATAATACAGTCACTGCCATCATGGATCTGCAAAACGGTTCGAAGCCGCTGATTATTACAGTATGTGATAAAGTCGAAGAAGCGGCACAGCTTATAAGTACGCAGGATTATGTCGAAAATTTATCCTACACTGAAAATGAAATCCGCGTCAGCTTTTCGGGCACGGCAGAAGAAGCGGCGCAGCTTCTTTTTGTTCTTGTGACCTCCGGCATTCCTGTCTGCGGATTTAAAAAAGAAACAACGAGTCTTGAATCTCTGTTTATACGTCTCACGGAAAATAAGGAGGTGGATATAAAGT
>USSL01000362.1 GCA_900557175.1 uncultured Eubacteriales bacterium | reverse complement strand
GCAAGACCGAGTTCCTCCTGCAGTGCCACCTTATTTTTCTTCTTCTCCTTGCGGAAAGTAATCGCATTGTAATGATAAGGCAGAAAAGCATCTGTCTCAGGATTATATTCATCGTAATCAATACCGTTGACAATACCGCATAAGCAGTTATTTCTTGCACGCATAAGACCATCCAGTTTTTCACCGTAAAACGGCATCTGAATCTCCCACGCATAAGTATCGCTGACAGTTGTCACATAATCAGCATAAACAATACCGCCCTTTAAGTAATTTGCATCCTTATAGGCTTCAAGCTTGTCCGGTGTAAATAAGTATTCCGGCAGACCTGTCATGCCCATAATTGTTTTCGGATCCCATGTGCCCTGAAACTTCAGATTGTGAATCGTCATAATCGACTTCATACCCCAGAAAAATTCACCCTGACAAAAGCTGTCCTTTAAAAATACCGGCACAAGACCTGTCTGCCAGTCATGACAGTGAACAATATCCGGTCTGAAACCGATCAGAGGCAGACATGAAAGCGCTGCTTTTGAAAAATAAGCAAACTTTTCCAAATCCCAAAGGCCGCCCTCATAAGCCTGATTTCCTGAAAAAAAGTGTTCATTATCAATAAAATAATACGTAATACCTTCATATTCCATCGTCAGCACGCCGACATAATGATTCTGCCATCCTAAATCCATGTAAAAGTGTGTCACGTAACGCATCTGTTCTTTGTATCTATCCGGAATTACCCTGTACTTTGGCAAAATAACTCTCACATCAAATTCGTTCTTGTTGAATGCTTTCGGCAGTGAACCGGCAACATCAGCAAGCCCTCCTGTCTTAATAAATGGCACAGCTTCTGAAGCTACAAACAAAATATTTTTCATTTTCCGTTCCTCCTGTATAACATCTCCATATTCATCACTGAAGTTATGGTTTATTATACTACATATTCAACATTTTTTAAAGGCATATTATGTATTCTTCTGTAATTTTGTACAATGTTACGATTTTATTTTATATTCAAGCCTTATTTTATCGGCAATCAGTGCAATAAATTCGGAATTTGTCGGCTTTCCTTTTCCAGTGCTTATCGTATAGCCAAACAGCTCGTCAATGGTATCCATCTTGCCTCTGCTCCATGCAACCTCGATGGCATGGCGTATCGCACGTTCGACGCGGCTCGGCGTTGTCTTATTCATCTTTGCAATCGTCGGATAAAGTATTTTCGTGATTGAATTAATCACTTCCCTGTCTTCCACAGACATAATAATCGCGTCTCTTAAATACTGATAGCCTTTAATATGCGCCGGAACTCCGATTTCATGAATCATATTTGTCACATCTGTCTCCAGATCCATTTTCGGTATTTCATTAACCGGCGCTGCCGGCGTCTTTGACGTCAGCGAAGGGACGTGTGCTGCTGACGAAACCTGTTTAATTTTATTAATCACTGTCTCATTTTGAAACGGCTTCATAATAAAATAGACAGCACCATGACTGAACGCATCTTCTGTAATAGACTCTTTGCCGATGGCCGAAATGACAATAAAGGCCGGATGCTTCTTCATACGGCTGTCATTGTTAATCTTTTCCATTACCTCCAGCCCGTCAAGCTTTGGCATAATCAAATCAAGCAGCACAACATCCGGTTCATTTTTGCGTATCATGTCAATCGCTTTCATCCCATCCTCCGCTTTTCCGACAACCTCAATCGCTTCATCGGCACTGCAGATATTATCTAACAAATTCACAATTCTTTCGTTATCATCCACAATAGCTACATTAATCTTTCCCATAATATCCTCCCTGTTTTTTTACTTTTTTCGTTTTGACGCTCATCTGTGCCGCGCCTTACATCACGTAAATAGTATTATAGAATATTCCCCCTCCAAATAGCAATGATGAACGTTCGCACTTTCTGACATCATCCGCCTTTATACGCCATAATGCGTAATTATAAGCGTTTTGAGGCGGATTTGCGCCCGACTTATCACGGTATTTGACGATATTCAAGCATATCTTCAATAAATATCCCATACCCTTTTAACGGATCATTGACAAAGACATGCGTCAGTGCGCCGACAAACTTACCGTCCTGTATGATCGGAGAGCAGCTCATGCCCTGCACGATCCCCCCG
>USSL01000361.1 GCA_900557175.1 uncultured Eubacteriales bacterium | reverse complement strand
GAAAAAAGGTGCGACGACAAGAGCATGTATTTTTTCGTCACTCCATGTGCCGGCGACAGAGCTTCTTATGGAACTGATGGAAGAAACGGGACTTCAGGTGATGGTCGGCAAGGTGAATATGGATCGAAACAGCCCGGATATTTTGAGGGAGGAGGATGCCGAAGCCTCTGAAAAAGCGACAAGACTGTGGCTCTCACAAATTGAAGGCAAATTTAAAAATGTCAGGCCGATTTTGACGCCGAGATTTATTCCGAGCTGCAGTGATGCGCTGATGGAGAGGCTTTCTTTAATACAAAAGGAAACTGGTCTGCCGGTACAGTCGCATTTGTCTGAGAATCCGGGAGAAATTGAGTGGGTGAAGTCGCTTTGCCCATGGTCAGAATGTTACGGCGACGCTTACGATCATTTTGATATGTTTGGCGGCGAAAACTGCAGGACGATTATGGCACATTGTGTTTACTCCGGTGAGCAGGAGATGGCTCTGCTGAAAGAAAAGGGTGTGTGGATAGCCCACTGTCCGCTTTCAAATGAAAATCTCGCATCAGGTATTGCACCGATCCGTGAGTTTTTGGAGAAGGGACTTAAGGTTGGACTTGGAACCGACGTGTCCGGCGGCAGCAGCGATTCTATTTTTAAAGTGATGGCCGATGCCGTTCAGGCATCAAAGATGTATTGGCGGCTTGTAGATCATACGAAGAAGCCTTTGACTTTGGAAGAAGTTTTTTATATGGCAACAAAGGGCGGCGGCAGCTTTTTCGGAAAGGTCGGCAGTTTTGAGGAAGGTTATGAGTTTGACGCGGTTGTTCTTGATGACAGCGCATTAAAGACACCAATGCAGCTTACTGTACGTCAGCGGCTTGAAAGACTTTGTTATCTGTCCGATGACAGGCAGATTGCAGCGAAATTTGCGGCCGGAGAAGAAATTATACTTCATTAAAAGAAACGAAGGGGAGGCGTATGGAGGAAAAAAGGGGATGTAACAAAATTGCTTTCAGTCACCGGATTCTGACGGCGGCAGGGATAAAAAAGGCGCCGCTTGTCTTAAAGGGCGGCCGTATTCTCAATGTTTTCACAGAAGAATTTGAGGAAGCCGATGTGGCCATTGCCAATGGCTATATCGTGGGAATCGGTGCCTATGAAGGTGAGGAAGAAAAAGATTGTTCAGGAATGATGATATGTCCGGCGTTTATTGACGGGCACATTCATCTTGAAAGCTCGATGATTTCGCCGTCTGATTTTGAGCAGGCTGTGCTTCCTCATGGAACGGCGGCGGTGGTGACAGATCCTCATGAGATTGCCAATGTGGCAGGAACAGAGGGAATCGACTATATACTTCAGGCGACAGAACCGCTTGACTTGGATGTGTATGTCATGCTTCCGTCGTGTGTGCCTGCCGCTGATTTAGAGGAATCCGGGGCAAAGCTTCTGGCTGCCGATTTGAAACCGTATTACAGCCATCCGCGTGTTCTGGGACTTGCAGAAATGATGAATGCTTTCGGAACAGTCCGTGCACAGGCTGCGATTGTGGATAAATTGTGCGATGCCCATGAAAATGAAAAAATTATTGACGGACATGCGCCGGGACTTTCAGGCAAAGCGCTGTGCGCTTATATTACTGCCGGAGTGACATCAGACCATGAATGTTTTGAAGCCTCAGACGGTATGGAAAAGCTTTGCCGGGGACAATGGATTATGATTCGTGAAGGAACGGCAGCTAAAAATCTTGAGGCGCTGATACCGCTTTGTCAAAAGCCATATGCACAGCGATGCATGTTTGTGACAGACGACAAGCATTCGGGCGATTTAAGAAAAACAGGCCATATTGACAGTATTATCCGTAAAGCGATTAAACTCGGTGTGGATCCTGTGACGGCACTCATGATGGGAAGTTATTATCCGGCAAGATATTTCGACCTTCGTGAGAATGGGGCTGTGGCGCCGGGATATCGCGCGGATTTGGTAATACTCTCGGATCTGAATGAAGTGACGGTGAAGGAAGTTTATAAAAATGGCACCCTTGTGGCAAAAGATGGTCAATGTCTTGCACCACATAAGCATTTTGACTGTGTATATGATAAAGTGTTTCATTCGTTTCATATGGCGCCGGTGAAAGAAACGGATTTTTATATGAC
>USSL01000360.1 GCA_900557175.1 uncultured Eubacteriales bacterium | reverse complement strand
GAACTTCTTCCGGACAGTGCCCGCATCGTCAATTCATGTTCCACCGGCTACGGCGAGGCGCTTATCAAAGCGGCACTCATGCTTGATGAAGGCGAAGTTGAAACGGTTGCCCACTACTATGCGGCCGCCTTTTTCGAGCCTGACGTTGACTGCATATTAGATATCGGCGGACAGGATATGAAATGTATCAAAATACATAACAATACTGTTGACAGCGTCCAGTTAAACGAAGCCTGCTCCTCAGGCTGCGGCTCATTTATCGAGACATTTGCAAAGTCATTAAATTATAAAATCGAAGACTTCGCAAAAGTGGCGCTTTTTGCACCGAGCCCTATCGACCTCGGCTCACGGTGTACTGTATTTATGAATTCCAACGTTAAACAGGCACAAAAAGAGGGCGCAACTGTCGGCGATATTTCCGCCGGTCTTGCCTACTCCGTTATTAAAAATGCCCTGTTTAAAGTTATCAAGCTGACCGATCCGAAAGATCTCGGCAAAAAGATTGTCGTTCAGGGCGGTACATTTTACAATGACGCCGTTTTGCGAAGCTTTGAACTGATATCCGGCCGCGAAGCTGTACGCCCGGATATTGCCGGTATTATGGGTGCCTTCGGCGCTGCCTTAATTGCCCGTGAACGCTATGACGGCACAGAATCCACGATGCTTTCACTGGATAAGATTTTAAATCTCCAGTTTACGACAAGCATGTCAAGATGTAAGGGCTGTACAAACAACTGTCATCTGACAATTAACCGTTTTTCCGGCGGACGCCAGTTTATTACAGGAAACCGCTGTGAAATCGGTCTTGGACGCGAAAAGAAAAAGGAAGATGTTCCGAACCTTTTCGCCTATAAATTAAAGCGCATGTTTGACTACGTGCCGCTGACAGCCGATCTGGCCTACCGTGGTACTGTCGGTATTCCAAGGGTATTAAACCAATACGAAAACTATCCGTTCTGGTTTACATTTTTCACCGAGCTTGGCTACCGTGTTATTTTATCACCGCCATCAAGCTCAAAGCTTTATGCACTCGGCATTGAATCCATTCCGAGCGAATCCGTATGTTACCCGGCAAAGCTCGTCCACGGTCATATTATGTGGCTTATTAAGCAGGGGATTGATTTTATTTTCTATCCTGCCATTCCATACGAGCGCAACGAAACAGAGGAAGCAAGCAACCACTTTAACTGCCCTATTGTGACATCTTATTCCGAAAATATTAAAAACAATGTGGAGGAGTTAAAACAGAATCATATTAATTTTATGAATCCTTTCCTGCCTTTTGACGATGCCGATAAGCTGGCAAAGCGTCTGACAGAGGAATTTTCAAAAGCTTTTAATATTCCTAAAAAAGAAATACTCTCCGCCTGCACAAAAGCATGGCTTGAGCTTGAAAAATCCCATAAAGATATCGAGGCAAAGGGCGAGGAGACACTGGCTTATCTTCGCGAACATGATTTAAAGGGTATTGTGCTTGCCGGACGCCCATACCATATCGACGGCGAAATCAACCACGGCATTCCTGAACTGATTACATCCTACGGCCTTGCCGTACTGACCGAGGACAGTATCGCCCATCTTGCAAAGCCTGAGCGTCCGCTGATTGTTTCCGACCAGTGGATGTATCACTCAAGACTGTACCGCGCAGCTCAGTATGTAAAAACAACAAACAACTTAGAGCTTATTCAGTTAAACTCCTTTGGCTGCGGCCTTGATGCTGTAACAACCGATCAGGTCAGAGATATTCTGACAGGCTCCGGACGGCTTTATACATGTCTTAAAATTGACGAAGTCAGCAACCTTGGCGCTGCAAGAATACGTATACGCTCACTCATTGCCGCAATCCGTATGCGTGATGACAAGCATATTTGCGGAAAACCGGTATCAAGCGCCCATGACCGTATCATTTTCACAAAGGAAATGGCTGAAAACTACACCATTCTCGTACCGAATATGACGCCGATTCATTTTGAACTTCTGGCGCCGGCTTTAAGAGCCAACGGTATGAATGTTGAACTTCTTCCGGACTGTGACAGAGAAGCAATTGATACAGGTCTTAAATTTGTCAATAACGATGCCTGCTATCCGTCCATCTGTGTTGTCGGTCAGATTATGAAAGCACTGCTTTCAGGC
>USSL01000359.1 GCA_900557175.1 uncultured Eubacteriales bacterium | reverse complement strand
GCGGCTGCCGCAAAAGAGATTGCAGCGCAGCAGTTTTTGGGAAAAGAGACTGTGGATGCGAAAAAAAGCGCCGGGAATGCGGTGGAAGCTGTTGAAATTTTTGACGCAAAAACGGTGACAGAGGCGGCAAAAATGGCACTTAAAGCGGCAGCGCCGGATGATGTGATTCTTTCCTTCGGTTCGCTGTCAACAATCGGGGCATTGAGCCGGTATATAAAGAAAGGTTGAGTAAAATGGTAGATAAAAGTAAAGTTGAGGCGGCTGTCCGTCTGCTGCTTGAGGGCATTGGAGAAAATCCTGACAGAGAAGGGCTTCACGATACGCCTGAGCGTATTGCGCGCATGTGCGAAGAAATTTACGGCGGCATGGATATCGACGCTTCAGAGTATATGAAGAAGACATTTGCCGCCACAGGCAATGAAATGGTTCTTGAAAAGGATATTACATTTTATTCGATGTGCGAACATCATTTAATGCCGTTTTACGGGAAGGCACATGTGGCTTATATACCAGACGGGCGTGTTGTCGGTTTAAGCAAGCTTGCAAGAACAGTCGATGTATTTTCACGGCGGGCGCAGATTCAGGAACAGCTGACAGCGCAGGTGGCAGAGACGATTATGGAAAATTTAAAGCCGAAGGGCGTGATGGTCGTTGTGGAGGCAGAACATCTTTGCATGACGATGCGGGGCATTAAAAAGCCGGGAAGTAAAACGATGACCTACAAATGTCTCGGTGTATTTAAGGAAAATGAACATCTGCAAAAAACAGTGTTTGAAAATATACGTTTTTAAGTATAAAATGATGTTGGAGCTTAAAATGACAAAAATAGACATGATTTTAGCCGATGAAGAATATAGATCGGCAATGGCAAAAATAGAATATTTTGAAAAAGACAGAGTGTTTTGCAGACACGGTTTAAACCACAGCCTTGATGTGGCGCGGATTGCGTGGATTTATTGTCTTGAAGAAAAGCTGACGATTGATAAGGAAGTTGTTTATGCGGCGGCACTGGTGCATGACATTGGGCGTAGTGCAGAGTATGAGACAGGAGAATCCCATGATGCGGCAGGCGTGAGGCTTTTTGCGCCGCTGCTTTGTAAGGCAGGATTTTCGGAGCGTGAACAGGAAGCTATTTGCGCGGCAGTTGCAGGACACCGGCAAAGTCACAAAGACAGCACACAGGCGGATATATTGTCCGAACTTTTGTATAAGGCAGATAAACAGTCGAGGCTTTGCTTTATGTGTGCGGCAAGGGACAGCTGTTACTGGGATGAGACAAAGAAGAATAAGACACTTGATGTATAGCCGTTGTAAAAATAAGTAAATTACAGCATGGATTAAAAAATATTCGATATAAAGCAGCAGGAGGATATACAGATGATAAAGTATATGGACATCGGAAACAGACGCTTTGACATTGGCGGACATACGTATATTATGGGCATTTTAAATGTGACGCCGGATTCATTTTCTGACGGCGGCAGTTATCCGACGATTGACGCAGCGCTTTCAAAGGTTGAACAGATGATTTCGGAGGGCGCGGATATTATTGATGTCGGCGGCGAATCGACGCGGCCGGGGCATATACAGATCAGTGATGATGAGGAAATTTCAAGAATTGTGCCTGTCATTGAGAAAATTAAAGCAAATTTTGATGTGCCTGTATCGGCGGATACTTATAAATCGGCTGTGGCAGAGGCAGCGCTTTGTGCCGGTACGGATTTGATTAATGATATATGGGGCTTTAAGTATGATGCACGGATGGCGGAAGTTGTCAAAAAGTATAATGCTGCCTGCTGTCTGATGCATAATCAAAACGGGACAGTCTACAATGATTTTATGAATGATTGTCTTTTGGCTCTGAAGGAAAGTATAGCTATCGCAAAGGCGGCAGGTATTGCTGATGAAAAAATCATGACAGATCCGGGCGTTGGTTTTGGCAAAGATTACAGACAGAATCTGCTTACGATTCAAAATCTTTCTCAGTTTAACAGTCTCGGCTATCCGGTGCTTCTTGGTACATCGAGAAAATCGGTCATCGGTATGACGCTTGATATACCGGCAAAGGAGAGAGATACAGCGACGGCGGCAACATCTGTCCTCGCCGTGCTTGGCGGCATGGCTTTTGTCCGC
>USSL01000358.1 GCA_900557175.1 uncultured Eubacteriales bacterium | reverse complement strand
AAAGCCATTTTTAAAAGACGGATCATCGACACAATACCCGTAATAATACCGAGGCCAAAAACAATAAGTACCGGAACATATTCAAAATTAAAACGAAGCACTTCTTTAATTGCGGAAATAATCGGTACGTAAAGTCCGAAAATAAGAAGCAGCGTCGAACCTGAAATGCCCGGAAGTATCATTGCCGTAATAGCAACCGCCGCCGCGATAAATACATAGATGATCAGTCCAAAATTTAAGCTGCCGGCATCAATGCTGATACCTTTACCCGATACCGGATTTAAAAAACTGATAACGACAACAAGCGCAATGCCAATGACTGTGAAAATCAAGTGCGCCCATTTGCCTTTAATGGTTTCCTTTTCTTCTGCGATCACATAAGGAATCGCCACAATGATGAAGCCTAAAAACAATGAGCTTATGGCATAAATGTGGGATTCAAAAACGCTTGTAAGAACAAGCACTGCACTGCAAAAGCCTACAAGCCATCCGACTAAAAGCTTTGCCAAAAACTTGACTGCTTCAAGCCGCTGGGCTTTATTTCCTGCAAATATATCGTTTAATGACTGGATGAATTTGTCATAAAAGCCAAGCAGGAAGGCCACTGTTCCGCCGGAAACCCCCGGCACACTATCTGCCAGTGCCATACAAAATCCTCTGATAAAGTTAATAATCATGCTTTTCCTCCAATATAATTTCTTATTTTTGTTTTGACACGCTGTAATGCGTTGTCAATGGATTTTTCATCTCTGTTGAGTTTTTCTGCAATTTTAATATAACCGTCGCCGCCAAGATAGAGTTTGATGACCTCGCGCTCAAAGACACTTAAATTTTCCATAATTTCTTTTTTCAGCTGCATGGCGCTTTCTCTGCCGATCACTAATTCTTCCGGGCTTATGCCTGAGGCAAGCATATCTGTCCGGGGATGGGCAGATTCTTCATCGGCAGCCACGCTGTCCAATGAGATATAGCTGTTTAACGGACTGTGCTTTTTGCGCTGCGATGCTTCTACCGCCGTATAGAGCTGGCGGTTGACACATATCTGGGCAAAATGATAAAAAGATGAAGCCTTTGTTTCATCAAAGCCCTGAATAGCCTTATAAAGACCAATCATGCCCTCCTGAATCAAATCATCATTGTCGCCGCCGATTAAATAAAGCGTGCGGGCTTTGCGTTTGACAAGCTCCTTGTATTTTTCAAGCAAATATTCTGCCGCCCGGCCATCACCCATTCTGACACATTCAATAATGTCCTCGTCTGCCATTGATTTAAAGTCTTTATCTGTCATATGCCATCCTCATCTATATTTTTAATTAAGCCGCTGTCTGACAATCTCATAGGCAAGTACTCCGGCAGCAACCGAAGCATTTAAAGAATCAATATCGCCAAACATCGGAATAGACGCTGTAAAATCACATTTTTCACGGACAAGGCGGCTGACACCTTCGCCCTCATTGCCAACCACCAGACCGATCGGTCCTTTTAAGTCGAGGCGGTACATGCTCTCTCCTCCCATATCGGCACAGACAAACCAGAGTCCTCTCTCTTTCAGCTCCTCAATCGTGGCTGAAATATTGGTTACCTTCGCCACCGGCGTATAATTCAGCGCTCCCGCCGAGGTCTTCGCAACCGTCGATGTCAGTCCCACTGCGCGGCGTTTCGGGATGATCACGCCATGTGCGCCTGCCAGATTGGCAGTACGGATGATCGCACCCAGATTGTGCGGATCCTCAATGCCATCCAGAATAAAGAGAAACGGCGGCTCGCCTTTCTCTTCTGCCAGCTTTAGCATATCTTCCACCTCTGCATAGCGGTATGCCGCTGCCTGTGCAATCACGCCCTGATGCTTGCCGGTCTCAGAAAGCTGGTCGAGTCTCTCCTTCGCCACATAGTGGATGATCGTATTCTGCTTTTTTGCCTCTCTCGTGATCGTCTTGACCGGTCCATCCTGGCAGCCATCCAGCACAAACAGCTTATCCACCGTCTTGCCCGAACGGAATGCCTCTAAAACGGCGTTTCTGCCTTCGATCATCGTCTCTTCAAATCTATTTTCCTGCTTATTTTCCTGTTCCATCTATCTTCCTCATCATGATTTATAACGATATTTATAGCGTTTCCGGCGGTACTTCCGCACT
>USSL01000357.1 GCA_900557175.1 uncultured Eubacteriales bacterium | reverse complement strand
AACAGTGAAAACATTTACAGCGCCAGAGGACAGAAATATTTTTTCAAAGGTGATGGAAAGTCATCAGAAAAACGGCGCTGCCAACGGAAAAATTCTTTATTATATTTCTGAGAATTTTCTTTATCCGAAAGACTTTGAAAGTCTTTTATATATCAGTCAGGTCGTCCAGGGGCTGGCAATCAAATACGGTGTCGAGCACTGGCGGAGAAACCGGGGACGCTGTATGGGCGCGCTTTACTGGCAGTTAAACGATAACTGGCCGGTCGCTTCATGGTCAAGTGTCGATTATTTTGGCCGGTGGAAGGTGCTGCAATATATGGCGCGAAAATTTTTTGGAGGGCTTCTCGGAACGATTTATGAAGAAGATGAGACAATTCATATTTCGGCAGTCAATGACACAATGAAAGCTTCGTCTGTCCGTGTCGTCCTGCGGCTTAAAAATATGTCTCTTGATATTTTGGATGAGTATGAGCTTTCTGATGTTATTCCGGCGCTGTCAGCAAAAAGACTGGGCGGACGCGCGTATAAAGACTTTTTTAAAGGCACAGATGCGGTTGAAAAAGGAGATGTTTTTGCGGAAGCGGTTTTTTATTTTGAAGACGGCACAAGGCTTGTCCAGACGGAAACTTTTGTGCCGTATAAGCATCTTGGCATAAAACGTCCAAATATACAAATATCTGTGTCGGAAGCGGATGAATGTTATAAAATTGAGCTGAGCTCGGATGTCTATACACCTTTTGTGTGGCTTGATTTAAAAGAACAGGATGTGCGTTTTTCGGATAACTGCTTTCATATTTCGGGACGTGAGCCAATTGTTATTGAAGCGGGAAAAACAGATATGATCACAGGGATGTACATAGATATTAAAAGCTTCAAAGAACAGTTTTTTGTTCGGAGCCTTTATGATACAATAAGTATAAACGAGTAAAGTAAAAGGGTGAGAGGCGAGAAATATGGCAGTAAAAAAACGTGTGACAATGAAGGACATTGCAGAGAAGCTTGGTTTGTCGATTAATGCTGTATCGCTGGCATTAAATGACAGAGCCGGCGTCGGTGATGGCACAAGACGGCTTGTGCTTGATACCGCGGAGGCGATGGGATATCTTGATCAGTCGGTGAAGTATATACAGACATATTCAAATAAAAATATATGTGTACTTATGAAATACAGATTCTTCAGGGATTTCAGATTTTACGGCAGGATTCTTCTTGGTATTGAGGAGGAGGCTAAAAAATCGGGTTATGATGTATTTATTAATTCCTACGAAGATGAGGGAACTGTGCCGTCATGCGTCGAGAATAAAAAGGTGTCGGGTATTATTGTTGTCGGAAAATTAAGCGACGGTTATCTGCGTCAGCTTAAAGGCTACGGTATTCCTGTTGTACTTGCTGACCATACGTCTCTTGAGGAGGCAACGGATAGTATTATGTCGGACAATAAGCTGGGCACGTTTAAAATGACGGCTTATCTTATTGAAAATGGCTACAAAAAAATCGGTTATTTCGGAGATGCGAGATATACGCCGAGTACCATTGAACGTTTTCAGGGTTATCACGAGGCGATGCTTCAGTATCTTGATATTGGCGGTTATGAAGAAAGCATGGACTATGTTTTAAAGTATTCCTCAATCGGCGCTGTGGAGGAAAAGGTTATCGGACAGGATATGGACGGCCTTTTTGAAATGTTTTTGCAGATTGAGGAAAAGCCGGATGTACTTTTGTGTTCCAATGATGAGCTGGCGATTCTGCTTATGAAGGTGCTTCAGAAAAACGGTTATAAAATACCGGATGATATCAGCATTGTCGGTTTTGATGATATTGAGCTGAGCCGTATGGTGCTTCCGGCGCTGACAACGATTCATGTCAGTAAAAAGCTGATGGGGCAAAAGGCTGTCGACCGCCTGCTTTACCGGATAAGTCATCCGAAAGACGGCGTGGAGAAGCTTGTTTTAAATGTAGAAATTATAGAAAGAGATTCTGTCAATAGACAGTTTTAGTGGGGCCGCCGGTATGCAAATGATTTGTGTGCCGGCGGCAGTCTGCATTTGGCGTGCAAAGCGGAGCAAGTCCCTCAAGGATTGAGGGACTTAGGGAGTTCGAAGCGGACTTGTCAGCTTTGTCTTGATATAGGAAAT
>USSL01000356.1 GCA_900557175.1 uncultured Eubacteriales bacterium | reverse complement strand
CAGATTATAAAAAAGTGAAAAAGCAGGGGATTAATGGCTCTATTTTTGCATTGATTGCGCTTGATTCAAATCAATATGCTATGCCAAAGCTGACAGAGGATGAAATAGCTCAGGGAAAAACACAGGCGACAAGAGAGTTGTATGTTCAGGATATACTAAATAAGGAAATTTCCGGCGGCGGCTGGGCTTTAAGCGGCAAAACACCGGATCCGGATATTACGGCAATGGCGATTCAGTCATTAACACCGTATGTTGAAGCAATGCCAAAGGCTGCACAGGCGGTCGAACGGGGCGTCCAAAAGCTTAGTGATCTGCAAAACTCTAACGGTGGTTTTGAAAGCTGGGATACAGAAAATGTAGAGAGCACGGCACAGACCATTATTGCCCTGTCTGGTCTTGATGTCAGTCTGATAAGCAGTCAGCGTTTTATTAAAAACGGCCATTCATTGTTCGATGCTCTGCTCAGTTTTCAAAATAGTGACGGATCATTTTCGCATATCATTAATGGCGGCGCTGACGGGATGGCAACAGATCAGGCGACACTGGCACTTGTAGCTTATGACCGGGCTGTGAATGGAAAGACACGACTTTATGATATGACAGATGTATGGCAGTCGGGTGGCGGTGATGATGAGACGGAGTCTCAGGAAAATATTGATGCTTTTAAGAAGAAGGTGGAAGATCTTCCTAAAAATCCCGTTATTGATGATAAGGAAGCTGTCTATGCACTTATGACAGAACTCGATGCTATGAAAAAATTTGAGGAAAAAGAGTCGCTTAGCGCTTTGCTTGCGAGTAAACTTGATGTCATTGAGGAACAGGAAAAAGTTGTGAAAGCGCTCGGTGATGATATATGGAAGATGATTCAGCCTCTTAAGGTGACGCTGGCAGATAAGGTTGTGGTGACTCAGCTGATGGGCCGCTATGAGGATTTAGAAAAAGCCAATCAGAAGCATGTGGCTCATGCTGAAGATCTTTTGAAAGCGGATGTAATTATTAAAAAGCTGGAAAAGGAGATGATACCAAAAGAAGTTTTTGAAAATGTTAAAAATTCCGGCATAGACTATACATATGAAGGCAAAGGCTATCGGATTGTTCTTGACGGAGAAAAGGCTTATATACCTGCGGATATGAATGGCATGATTACAGTGTCAGAAAAAGACGGAAAACTTTCGTTTGAAACAGCGCAAAAGGGAAAATTTCCAGGGGAAGTTTTTATTGTTTTAGATACATCATTTGACAGTGGTGCTTATACATTATATAAAGATGACGGCAGTTTAAAGAAAATCGGATGGCTTGCAATTGAAAATAAGCAGGCGGCACTCACATTATCTGAAGGCGGAAAGTATGTGATATGTAAGGATGAAGAAACGCAAAAGCCGGAAAATGAACTGACTGTTTCAGGCGGCAGTGTGTCGGGCGAAACGCATCGCAAGCCAAGTTCAGGGACGGTCAATAAGAAAAAGACTCAGAGTGTGAAGAAATCGAATGTGACAGATGTAAAGCCTGAAAATGGTATCATTAAGGCTGAAAGTCTTGAGAAAATCAAAGGCGAAGATAAGCTTTTGCGTATCCGTGGAAAACTTGATGACGAAAAAACATATACGCTGATGATTCATGGTAAGGATGTGAAAAAGGCTGAGGACTTTAAAGCCGGTATAACATTAAAAAGCGAGCATCAAAATGATATTGAGAAGCTTTCGGAAAAGCCTTTGATTTTACACTTTGAGCAAAAGGGTGATTTTCCGGCAGAAATGCTTGTCGAAATGCAGGTTTCTTTGGATGACGGGGAATATTTGCTGATGCGTTATAATGAAAATGAACGCAAGGCGGAGTATGCGGAAAAAGTGACTGTCGAGGATAAAAAAGTAAAATTTGTTGTATCTGAAGGCGGCGATTATTTTATGACGAAGCGCGCAAAAACAAAGTCGGTTGATGAAATTGAAGCAGCATTGGAAGCTGAGAAATCTGCCGGTGAGAGCGATACAGAGACAGAAAATATGGCAGAAACAAAGGAAATGCCGGAAACTGCTGTACCGGAAAATTCTGAGGAAGCCGCGGATTATCCGTATGCACCGTGGATTGTTCTCGGAGTACTTGCGGCAGCGGCAGTCGGTGCGGGCGTTTTTATTGTGAT
>USSL01000355.1 GCA_900557175.1 uncultured Eubacteriales bacterium | reverse complement strand
TACACAAACGGCAAAAAACAGAAGAAAAATAATGGCATTAAAAGTAACAACAACAGGCGGATAACCAATTTGTTCTCCGGCAGTGATATTTATAATAAAAAGGCATAGTATGAGCAGGAAATTTAATGCAATAAAAAAGACAGTTTTTTTTGGCAGCGGCGGAATCTCCATACGTGAGCGAAACTTATTGTGAAGAAATACAAGAAGTTTGCATATGAGGCAGGTTAATAAAAGGGTTATGCTAGAAAATAAAATGCTTGCAGTAAAGGAGGCTTGTATTTTGGAAACCGTAAGCCCAGTTATGAATGAAAGCAGAGAACTTTCAACATTATCAATAATAACGATAATACAGTAGCTTAGAATGCAGATACCTGTATTTTGTATAAAATGATGATTGATAATGTTGATATAAAGTATGATGTTTAAAAGAAGTAAAATAACACCAATATTTTTTAATACTGGAGCGGAAAAATGGATAGTGAACGTAATTATCAAAAAAAGAATGACTTTTTGCCATAGCTTAAATTTAAAGGGCAGTAAAATTACAAGAGGGATAAGATACAAAAATGTAGTTAAAATAAGAATTATTATATATTCTGCCATTGTGTAGCACTCCTTTAGTATAAGATAAGATGATTTTACTACAGATTATGAAAATGTCAATGATTGGCAGGAAAGAGGTAAGAAATGAGAAAATTAATTGATAAAATAGGGAAAAGAATTATTAAAAGTGGAAGTCATATTGTGGAGGAAAGCAAACACTTTGGTGTTTATGAACCACCAATTCCGGAAAAGTTGAAGCAGTTAAGAGCGGAAAAAGATGAAAAAATTCGATGAACGTCGTTTTTTTAACGTTCATCGAATTTTTGTGCACAGCTGCAAGTTGTGATGTATAATGACGCTGAAGGAGGGATACAAAATGCTGCAGATGATTTCAGAAAAATTGACGGCTTATTTTGACGAAAGAATGGATATGTCTGAGATTGACCGGTTAAAAATGATTTTAGGTTTCGAGAACATACTCCACTACATCGTATTATTTGGCGCTGTGTTTGGCACAGCGGCAGTATTCGGAGTATTTTTTGAGGCGGCATTTTTCTGGCTGATTTTTGGAACATACCGTGTTGTGGCCGGCGGCCTTCATCTGTCAACAAGCCTTGCCTGCACGCTCACAACAACGACAATCATTGTCGGCGGTACAAAGCTGGCAGAGATGGTCCGTCTTGATGACGGGATCATCATTGCAGGCTTTGTGGTGATGGTTGGGATTGTGATACGGCTGGCGCCGAGACGGACGAAAAACTACCCGGTCGGAAAGGAGGAGAGAAAGAAATTAAAGATAAAGTCAATCATTATTGTGGCAGCTTTTGGTATGATGGCGTTGATATTGCCTCATGGCTTAAAAGAGATTATTGCGATTGCCGCAGCCGCAGAAACGGCGACGCTTCTTCCGAACATGAAAAATTATTCGGAGATATGAAGCGTCTGTATAAAAAAGCCGTTGGAAATTGTTGTTTCGAGAAACATATTTTTATAGCTGTCAATAATTTTTGAAGCATTATAAAGACCTATGCCGCGTCCGCTGCCCTTTGAGGAGATGTCGGGACGTGACAACTGACTGATATTGAGATGATGGTCAATAAAATTATTTGACACAATAAAAACAGTTTCGGAATCACCTTGAATAGCAGCAAAGGTCATTTGTGGTTTCGCGGTTTCAAGGGCAGCTTCAATGGCATTATCAAGAAAGATACCGAGAATACGTGTCAAATCAACAATATTTGCCGCAACAGTTTCAATCGGTGTTTCTGCTTCAATGGCGGTTTTAATATTCATTTCCTGCGCATAGATCAGCTTGGCAGTAATAAAGCCTTTTAACTCCGGCTTTTTTATATTGGCAAGCCGGCCGAGCTGATAATTATCCGGCATCAGACGGGAGGTTTCAGGCACTATATGCTCATGGAGATATGCGGACTGAACGTCGATATCCCGATGGTCGATATAGTCTGGCATGGAGATTAAAATATTATTGTAATCATGCTTAAAGGAACGGAGGCTCGTATAGAGGTCTTCAACTTGTTTAGTATACTTTTGAAGTGCTATAAAGTTCTCTTGTTTTACATTCATCTCATAGGCTGCTTTGTAAGTTTTAATAATCTGAAGG
>USSL01000354.1 GCA_900557175.1 uncultured Eubacteriales bacterium | reverse complement strand
GAACAGACAGCTTACGGTATTTTCGGGGATATGCTGCGGGTACTTGACAGCATTTAACATACCATTTATCACTTATACAGTTTCAATATAACTGTCAAAATAAAAGAGTGCCTGCAGCAAACAAGCATGCAGAGCACTCCTTTATTTTGGGATACAACTTTAAAGTATAGAGGGGAACGGCGCCGTATGCGCCTTAAGTGATTATCGTTTTGACAATGTATGTGTTACAGCATTGACTTCAATATTTTCATACTTACCGACATATTTATCAACCATCTTATGATTTTCTGTCGGTATAATCACAATTGAATCAACCTTTGCTTTTTCAGACTCACTCATCGGCCGGCTTAAAACAGCACCGCAATCCGGACATCTGAACTCTTTAATTTCTCCAATCTTTGCAGCATTAAAAGGTGATATTCTTAATTTTTTTCCATCTGCATAAGGCATTACGTTGCTGCTTCCGCATTTTGCACATCTGAACATTGAAATAGGTGTTGTCATAGTCATTACCTCCGTCTTCTATAAAATAAATGGTTATTGTTTTTCTTTGTTGTCTATAATATAATACAATTAAAACAATTTGTAAAACGCATATTTCTTATGATTATCATGAATAAATTTCATGCAAATATTTTTTCAGAATAATTGGCATGTTTTATGAAAGGAGATGCACGATGAGTCTTCAAAAATACGAAGCATTTATAAAAACAGTTGAACTCGGAAGCCTGACAAAGGCAGCGGAAACACTTGGCTATACACAGTCCGGTGTCAGCCATATGATTCAGAGTCTTGAAGATGAAGTCGGAACAAAGCTGATGCACAGAGATCGTTCCGGCATCCGGATGACTTCTGACGGTGAACAGCTTTTGCCGTATTTCACAGATATATGTGCCAGCCAGCACAAATTGGAGAATAAAATACAGGATATTTTAAATCTCAATTCCGGTCTTATACGCATCGGTACATTTACAAGCGTTTCTGTGCAATGGCTGCCATTTATTTTAAAAGAATTTCTTGAGGATTTTCCAAAAATAGAATTTGAAGTGCTGTACGGAGAATATGCAGAAATCGAAAACTGGATTTTACAGGGAAGGGTGGACTGCGGCTTTATAAGACTTCCGTCTGCTGCAAAGCTTAAAACAACATTTTTAAAACAGGACGAGCTCGTTGTTATTCTGCCTCAGAACCATCCTCTTACAGCGGCGCCTTATTTTCCGGAGGATGCGCTTGATGATTATCCGTTTGCGCTGATGGACGAAGGTGAAGACTATGAGGTTGAAGCTGTTTTTGACCATTTTCACGTTCATCCGAAGGTGCGCTTCACAGCCAAGGATGACCATACAATTGTCGCAATGGTCGCCAATGAACTTGCCATAAGTCTTATGCCTGAGCTTGTGCTCAATAAAATGCCTTATAATATTATAAAAAAAGGATTTAAAGAACCTATTTACAGACAGCTTGGCATTGCCGTTAAAGATGAAAAAAGTATCTCGTCAGCCACGCAGCGCTTTATAGACTATGTCCTTGACTGGGTAGATCGTGAAGCACACCAGTGACGCACATAGCAGCGCCGGCGCATAAAAATATATTTTATATGTACCGGCGCTGACTTTGTCATATAAATAACATTCTATAATATCAAGTGCAAGGACACATTGCCCGGATATTCTCTATCCGAGTTTTCGCATCTGCGGCTGTCCCTGTTTATAGACGGCATAATACTTAAAGCCCAGATCAATGAGCACGCTTTCAAGACGGGCAAAATCAAAAGCGACATGCTGCGGTGCATGGGCATCAGCGCCGATTGTAATCAGTTCGCCGCCCATTGACTTAAATGCCTGAAGTACATCAAGATGCGGGTGGGGCTGTCCAAGACCGTACTTATAGCCGCCGGTATTAATTTCCAGCGCCTTTCCTGACTGAATGATATACTTCAATGTCGGTTCCAAAATATCTCTGTATTTCTTATAAGAATAGTTCTTATTCTGATTCGGACCATAGCGCACAACATAATCAATATGTCCCAGCACATCAAAGTCCTGCACGGACTCTATATCTTCCAGTGTTACCTCAAATGTCTCTCTGTATGCGTCTTCATCCGTCCGTGTTTCAAACATTTTCTGATAATACGGATCTTCCCCGTTTACCACATGGACAGAACC
>USSL01000353.1 GCA_900557175.1 uncultured Eubacteriales bacterium | reverse complement strand
AAACATTGCGGCGTCCATCAGTGTGCCTGTCATTGCAGGCGGCTTGATTGCTGAAAAAGAGGATGTCATCGCTATTTTATCAAGCGGTGCGACATCAATATCAACAACAAACCAAAAGTTGTGGTTTATATAAGAAAGTAAGAAAGAAGGAATTTGTTATGTCAAAAAACTTTGCACACAGGGGATTTTCGGGAAAGTATCCGGAGAACACGATGCTCGCTTTTAAAAAAGCCTATGAAGCCGGCTGTGATGGTATCGAGCTGGACGTTCATCTGACAAAAGATAACGTGATGGTGATTATTCATGACGAGGATATTAAGCGGACAACAAACGGCAGCGGTATGATCTGCGATTTTACTTATGAGGAATTAAAGCAGTTTGACGCGAGCGCCGGTTTTGCCGGACAGTACGGCTTCAATCCGATTCCGACGTTTGAAGAATATGTGGCGTGGGTGAAAGACAAGGACATTATGACAAATGTTGAAGTGAAAAACGGTGATTACTATTATGAGGGACTTGAGGAAGCGCTCATTGACATGATCCGCAAAAACCATTTGGAGGATAAGATTATTTTCTCATCGTTTAACAATGCGTCGATTATGAAATGTAAGTGGCTTGCCCCGGAAATTAAATGCGGCTTTTTGATGGAGGGCTGTATCGGCAATGCCAACGGTTATGCGGTAAGTATGGGTATTGAATGCGTTCACCCCGACTGGGAAAAGCTGACCGATGAAGAAATCAGGGCATGTCAGAAACGGGGCGTGGAAATTAATACATGGACGGTCAACAAAGAAAAAGATATCCGCCATTTTGTGCAGATGGGCGTTGACGGTATTATATCAAACTATCCGGATCTTTGCGGAAAGATTATCAGAGAAGAAAGCGGAAAATAGAGACAGTAAAGTTTTAAATTTTTAGTGTATAACAAAAGGAGTGCAGCCTTGCTTTTTAAAGCGCACTCCTTTGTGGAATTTTAGTTAATAATCTTTATTCAGCAGCTGGTGCCGGTGCTTCTTCAGCAGTTTCCTCAGCAGCTTCTTTTTCAGGAGAAGTAATGTTGATATCTACGTAGCCTCTCTCGGATTCAGCAGCTTCTTTCGTATCAGCTTCTTCTTCATCGTCCTCGGCAAAGTCATCTTCAAAATCTTCGTCGAAATCGTCGAATAAATCGTCTTCGGCTTTTTTATCTAAAACCTGTTTAACGACATAAGCGATACCGGCTACTGAAGCAATCACGGCTGCAGTTTTAACAAACACACTTAAAAATTTCTTCATTATAGTCACCTTCCAAACTTTGATATATAAATCTATTATAAGCGATATGCTCAAAAAAAGAAAGAGCTTTTTTGCAGTATGCCTAAAATAATAAAATCATACTGAAAAACTTGAAGGTAATGCTTTAAAGTGATAAACTAAATGGAAGCAGTCAATGTGAGGATATGTGATAAGGAGTTTTATTATGATAGGAACAATTGTAAATACAGGAACAATTTTAGCAGGCACGCTTATCGGAAGTGCAGCGAAAAAAGGGATTAAACCAAAGTATCAGGATGCGCTTTTTACGGCAATGGGACTGTCGGCTGCCGGTATCGGCATCAATTCGATTGTACAGAATATGCCAAAAAGTGAGTATCCGGTGCTTTTTATTATATCGCTTGCTATCGGAAGCTTTTTAGGAACGGCGCTAAATATTGACGGGCATTTTAAGGCACTGGCAGGGAAAATCGGTTCGGGACAATTTTCAAAAGGTTTATCGACGGCAATTTTGTTGTTTTGTATCGGAACACTTTCGATTTTAGGACCGATTGAAAGCGCGCTAAATGGCAACCATACATTTTTATTTACGAATGCGGCATTGGATTTTGTGACATCAATGGTGCTTGCTTCGACATATGGTATCGGTATTGTACTTGCTGCGCCGGTGCTTTTTATATGGCAGGGGGCGATTTATTTCGGCGCGGGCGCTCTGTCAGGCTTTCTGACGGATGCACTTATGACAGAAATATCGATTGTCGGCGGCTTTTTGATTGCGGCGTCGGGAATTTCTATACTGGAAATTAAAGAATGTAAAACAATGAATATGCTGCCGGCGCTGCTTGTGCCAATCGTATGGTTTTTTATTGTGGGATGATAAAATGCATACGACCCGCAGCGGGCAGCGCAGTCTGCAT
>USSL01000352.1 GCA_900557175.1 uncultured Eubacteriales bacterium | reverse complement strand
ATAAACAGAGACACCTGCAGTTATTATATATTGATTCCTTAACCAATGTATTCAACCGCCGTTATTATGACGAGCATTTTCAAGGTGAAGAAAATATTCAGGCTTTCGTTTTTAACCTCGGCTATCTGCCAAAAGGTAATCCAAAGGTTATTACAAAAAAAGACACGACCGCGGCGGCGCTTGAAGTGTGCCTGAACCTTTTAAAACAGGGTGGTATCGGGCTTTTAACTGCTTATTACGGCCATGAAGGCGGCGCAGAAGAAAAAAATCATGTCGATAAATTGTTACATATGCTGCCGCCAAAAAATTTCGACGTCCTTAAGCTTGAAAGCCACAACAGGCTTAACTTTCCGCCGATTTTATACATGATAAAACGCAAAAAATAAAAAATTTCCTTATCTTCCGGCTTCGACAATGTTTTTGGACAGACTGTGATAGAATATGTCTGATTTCAAAGAGAGAATAAAAGGAGTGGAGAAGAAAATGGGAGAAAAGACATATCAGATGACAGAGCTTGGCTACGCGCTTAAAGAATACAGGGTGAGAAACAATATGACACAGACAGAACTGGCAAGGGATATTGGTGTCAGCGCCAATACCATTCATCTTTGGGAGACAAAATGCTGTCGGCCGGCCATGAGCTCACTTGTCATTCTGTCGGAAATACTCGGTGCGCCTTTAGTGGAAATTATTGTGATGGCAAGGCAGAGATACAGATAAATCAGTGTGGACGCAGTAATGGCAGTATTTGCCGGAAATGACAGGAATATGTCTTGAAGCAGCGGCAGCCGTATGATATGATGATTACATAGATAAAGTATATAAAGCTACAAGGGAGAGTGTATCATATGAAAAAGAAACCGGTATTAGTGATTATGGCAGCAGGTATGGGAAGCCGTTACGGCGGTTTAAAGCAGATTGATCCGTTAAATGAAGATGGCGATTTAATTATCGACTTTTCAATTTTTGATGCAGTCAGAGCCGGATTTGAAAAAATAGTATTCGTTATCAAAAAAGAAATTGAGGCTGATTTTAAAGAAAAAATTGGCAGCCGCATTGAGAAAAATGTAGAAGTTGCCTATGTATATCAGAGCCTTGACAATATTCCGGACGGTTTTAAAGTGCCTGAAGGACGTATAAAACCGTGGGGGACAGGTCATGCCGTCTTAAGCTGTGCCGATGTCGTTGACGGCCCGTTTGCGGTCATTAATGCGGATGACTACTATGGTGAGGAAGCGTTTCGTCTGATTTACAACTATCTGACAGAACATGAGGATGATGATAAATTCAGATATGCGATGGTCGGCTACATTCTTGAGAATACATTGACAGACTTCGGCCATGTGGCAAGAGGTATATGTGAGACAGATAAAGACGGTTATCTTGTAGACATCCACGAGCGCACACGTATCGAGAAATGTGACGGCGGCGCCGCTTACACAGAGGATGACGGCGAAAGCTGGACAGCGCTTGATAAAAACAGCACTGTTTCCATGAATATGTGGGGATTTTCAGCAAGCTTTATGAAAGCCTTAAAAGACGGTTTTCCGGCATTTTTAGAAAAAGGCATTATGGAAAATCCTTTAAAATGCGAATATTTTCTGCCGTTTGTCGTTGATGAGCTTATTAAAGCAGATAAAGCCACAGTCAGAGTGCTTCAGTCAAAAGACCGCTGGTACGGCGTGACATACAAAGAAGACAAGCCTGTTGTTGTTGCTGCCGTGAAGGCTATGAAAGAAAGCGGCAAATATCCGAAAAAATTGTGGGTGTAAAAATTAAAAGGTAGAATTGAGGTGCAGCGATGAAGGAAAAAAGACGTTTGCATACAGAGTTAATTTTAATCCTATTAGTTCTTGCAATAGCAGTAATCTTTGCGATTGTCTGGAAAACACAGCAAAAAGACAGTAATTTTAAATCGCAGCTTCCGGCAGAGCTTTCTTTGAGTACATTAAATGAAAAAACAGGGGAAGAATGCATTGAGATTTTAAAAGATTACGGACTTGTGCTTCCGGAAGTTTATGAAAAAGATAAACAATTAGCGGAAGAAGCTGTGAAGACGATTATCAGTGACTTAAATAATAAAACGCTGTCTTCGGATGTTGCGCCTTACAGTTATACGGAAATGGCAGACTTAGCAGAGCAAATTTCAGATATTGTTCATTCAGCGATTTAT
>USSL01000351.1 GCA_900557175.1 uncultured Eubacteriales bacterium | reverse complement strand
GTCCAGAAAAATCAAAGGTAGTAAATCTGAAGAAAAATTCATCAGATTTTCTGGGGTTCAAAATCAAAGTCATTCCAAAAGGAAGAACGAAACACGGTTATGTTGCCAAAACAGATATGAACCAAAAAGCATTAAAGAAAGCGAAAACAAATCTAAAGTTAAAGGTAAAAGATATAGCCAGACATACGACTGGCTTCAATATCAGCAGATATAATCTGACAGTTATCGGTATGCAGAATTACTACTGCATAGCAACTAACGTATATAACAACCTGACAGAAGTAAGTTACGCTCTCTTACCGACCATACGAATCCGTTTAAGGAACATTGCAAAATCAGTTCCATTTGAAAGTACAAGTTCAGAATTTCAGAGCAGGACAAAAGGAATCAGACCAAAAACAAAAATAGTGATGATTGCGGATAATCCGCTATTGCCGATTCAAGGAGTACAACACAAAAATCCTATGAATTTCTCGCAAGATATTTGTAATTTTACAAAGCAAGGGAGAAACAAGGTGCATGAGGACGTTGTAGTTGTAACAAAAGAAGAAATCCGAGCGTTGTTGGAAAATGAAAACCCTGCCGATAGCGTAGAGTTTAACGACAATCGTATTTCGGCATATATCGCACAACAAGGCAACTGCTATGTAATGAATCGTCGAGGAACTCCGTCCACTCTGATATGTATTCACAAATCAGACAAAGGAGATAACCTTGATAGATATTCTAATCTGGCATTTGTGGAAATTCCCATTGCAAAGGCAATCCTAACAGAATCAGCAGACGAAGCAAAATCACTGTTAAAAGGTTATGTTCTTAATAGTCAGCAGAAGAAAAAACTGAACAGAATACGGACGAATTACGGATACCAGACAATAACTGGGAAATAACTTATAAATCTATGCAGGGATTGTCAGCATGAGCCTGAACCATAGCGGGGAAGATGGCGTGATTGAAGCTTATGTGGCTGTCAAGTTTTATGACACTGCCACTCAGAGCCAGCAGGTGAGCCAGTATGACCTGAGACTGAAAAAAGAAAATAACAACTGGATGATTGTAAAATAGCAGGAGGGATGTGGTGATGATAGCTTGTTTAGTGACGGCTGGTGCCCTGATGGCTGTCATGACGTTATTTTTCCCGGTAGAGGGAAAAACGGCGCTTAAGCTGCGGTTTGTCCGGGGAATGATTTTTTGTATGGAGACATTCATGCTGGTTTATGTCCTTTGGGTAAAGTTTCCTGTGCTGGGATGGGATTCGGTGACAGTGCCATTGTTTACTGTCATGGCCGCAGTCAGCATGGTGATGACATTTAGGGACTTGTTTCAGTCAGCTGTTGATTTTATAGGACAGGCAGAGGGCGTGCTGCTTTCGGATGTAAAGCTGGTTCAAAGCACAATGTTACGTAAAAGCAGCACAGAATATTCAATTCAGGGGCTGCGTGAGGATGGCAGGCGTGCCCGGATCCGTATTTCTCAAAAAACCTTTGAAAGCCTCCGTGAACATGGGGATGGCAGGCCGGATAAGTTTATGCTTGTTAAAATTTATCCGCGGACAAAGATTTTTGATGGAGTCTTGTGAACAAAGGATATCGTTAGGAATGGGCGGGATGCTTGATGATGTGCAGGAAAAGGGCTGAAGAAATTTTGGCCAATGCGTATGAAATGGCAGAAAAATGTAGGAAGGACAAGGCACTTCAGAAAGTATATGGTAGTTATTTTGAACAGCTCATCGGTCGGTATGAAATTTACCTGAGGGAGGTGGATGCGGCTGATCGGATGTTTGGGGATGAAGAAAAGATAAAGGATGCTTTTGTGCGCCGTGTTTATGAGGACTGCATTGCAAACATGGAGGACACGAGGGAGGGATGGCAGTATGTGGCAGATTTTTTTAAAAGTCAGTCACAAAAGCATCCTGAAAGAACGGCAGAACTTTTAAAATGTTATGATATGCTTGATGAAGTTATGAAGGAAAGGCGCAGGACAAAGTCCCAAAAAGGATAAATAAAAAAATGGATGTATCGTTATATCATTAGTGAAAAGATACATCCATTTTTAATATCGAGTGTATGCATTGGTGAAGATGGTTTTGAGTCAGCTTAAATATAAATCCATGTCATCGGGTTTGATTTTAAAAAGTAATTTATCATAATAAATCATAATAAGCCAGCAGATGATAGCAA
>USSL01000350.1 GCA_900557175.1 uncultured Eubacteriales bacterium | reverse complement strand
ATATCCCTGAAGCATCTTGTAACGGCTCCATACGTCAGAAATAACATAGCCTCTCCAGTGACCGACATGAAGTCCGTTGCCTGACGGATATGGGAACATATCAAGGCAATAATATTTTGGTTTTTTGCCGTCATTGACATTCACCGGATTTGCCTCCCAGTTTTCACGCCACTTTTTTTCAATAACTCTGTGATTATATGGTGTTGCCATAAAAATCTTCCTTTCTTAATGTAATAATGTAACAGACTTTCCCAGAAAATAAAATAGCCCTCTCATCTCATAGAGACGAAAGGGCTTTAAATTCCGTGGTACCACTCTAATTCACCGAAAACGGTGCACTCTGTAATTCTTTAACGGGAATCACGCCGCCTTTTGCTACACACCAAAGCTTCACAAAAGGAACTCCGAGGCGAGTTGGGAAAGTTATACTGCCGTCTCGCATCACCCGACGGCTTTCTGAAAGCGCCCTTTCTTAATACTCCTCATCACTGTCTTTACATATTCATCTCCATTATTGTAATCAAAGCAGCGCTTTTTGTCAACCTTTATCTTCGTCTTTTAAAAGTGCCTGCTTTAATGCTTTCTCATCCTCGGCGTCCATGCGCGCCCGCACTTTCTTTTCCATCTCCGCGCGCTTTGCCTCAAGGCTTTTTCTCACACGGCGGTGCTTCTTATAGAGGCGGCGCATACGGCGTCTTTTCCGGCTTGACGGATGCAGCGCCGACATATGGATAATAAAAATAATACCTGTGATGAGTATACTCCATACAATGTACGGAATATATTTATAATAGAAAATAATATGAATATCATGAGCACCCTGAACATTTTCAAATGTGTAGCCCGTCTGATAGCGGTCAAGATCAGAGCCCCATAAAACTTTGCCGTCCACAACAATCGCACCGAGCCTGTAATCATTATCCGGCTCATAAACAACTGTGTAGGCCTCATCCCTGTAAACAATGCCGTCGGCCGGTGATAGTGTTCCTCCTGTAATATCAGCGTGAATATTAAAGGACGGAATCGCCTTATACTTCACCTCGATCGTGTGGTCTGTCTGAATATTGTCAAAATAATAGGACGATGCGTAAATCTGTGTATCTACCGGCTGACCGTCCACGAGTATTTCATCGTATTCGTAATGCTTATCCGGCTTATAATTGATTGTCAGATTGTTATCCCGGTGCAATGTCACTGAATCATCAATTTCACCGTTTTCGACCTTCGTTGTCACAGTAAACTTCGGTTTTTCTTTAAAACGGACATCAATTTTATGGTCCTGTGAAATATTTGCAAATGTATATGACGCCGGATAATCTGCCGTGCTCACAGCTGCGCCGTCTACCTGAATCGTATCCAGCTCAAAGTTCTTTTCGGGCGTATAGTTTACCGTATATTCCGAGCCAAAATCAACCGTTTTCTGACTGCTTGATATCTCACCGTTTTCAACCGATGTCGTCACCTTAAACGCTGCCGCCACCTCGGTCTTGTAAAAAGAAATACGTCTCGGATTTTTCTGCCCGTTGGCAATAACAATCTCGTTGGCACCCATCTCGGCAATGGACTCCGGCTCAATAAATTCACTGTTGCCGTTAATCGTCAGCTTATATTCCGTCAGAAGTTCCCCGGTCTCAATCGAATAAATATGCATCACATTGCTGTTTTCAATTTTCTGATTAAAGGCAAGCGATAAAAGATAATCTCCCGAAATACAAAAATCCTGATGTCTTAAATTCAGCGCCGTTTTTGCCGGAAAGCTGCTTCCCGTCACATTCAGCGCCGCGTCCGTCCGTACAAATTGAACATTCGTATAGCCGGGATCAAACATCTGAATCATATATTCGTTTGTATCTTTAATATAGGCAATACCTAAAAGGTTGTGGTCTGCCACATGCACCTTTTTCTTAAACTTTAACGTATCTGCATCAACAATATACACATAGCCCTGATTTTCAGGACTTAGAGGCGTACTTCCGACAATAAGTATCTCATTCGTATTCGGATTGTACGTCATGCCATTGCCGTGCTCATAGTCCATCTCTGTAACCTGCTTTGCCACACTGTACCGTTCCACCGGATTGCCATGCTCATCATAATCATTTTTATAAAATGCAATGAGCGTATCCGGGTCCGATGTTTTATTGGAAGCATTTTCAAGGCAAATAATATAATTATTTGTTG
>USSL01000349.1 GCA_900557175.1 uncultured Eubacteriales bacterium | reverse complement strand
GCAAAAATCATCTGTATGATTGCTGGGCTGTTGTATCAAAGGATAAGACCGAGGCGCTTGTGACCTTTGTTCAGGTGCTTTCTGAGGCTAATTTTAAGAGCCGCAAAATCCGCTTAAAAGGACTTGAGGCCGGCGCTCTTTACCGCCTTGAAGAAACAGGCGAGGTTTATTCGGGTGCAGTTTTAATGAACGGCGGATTTTTGGTAAAGAGAGATTTCGGCGACTTTATAAGTCACTTATATCATTTTGAAAAAATCAGCTGAGGTGCAATTGATGATGAAAGTTTACATAAATCAGGCAGGTTACAGACCTGACAGTAAAAAAACAGCCGTGATTTCCAAAGTGCTAAAGGCTGTGGACAAAACGGATATGAAGGCAGACGATGCATCAAAAAAATTTTCAGAAAATACGGAGGCGTCCGGGCAGCTGCCTGTTTGCATTGTTGAGGCAGAGACAGGCCGGTGCGTTTTTGAAACAGCTGCCGTCCGCTTTGGCTTTGATGCGGCGTCCGGTGATGAGGTGTGGCAGGCAGACTTTTCACCGGTGACAAAAGCCGGGCGGTATTATGCGGAGGTCGGCGGCGCTCGTTCTTATGCATTTGATATCCGGGAAAATGTTTACCGGGATTTGAATAAGCTTCTTTGTAAGGCGCTTTATTTTCAGCGGTGCGGCACAGCACTTGAGGAAAAATATGCCGGAAACTTTGCAAGAGCGTGCTGTCATACAGAAAAAGCGGTACGCCTTGAAGATTATGTCCGGCTTGTGAAATGCGGCGCGCCTCAAACGGCTGCTGAGTTTGCTGCTTTTGCGAAAGAAAAAGAAGATTTAGAAATTCCGTTTTTTGATGTGAGCGGCGGCTGGCATGATGCCGGCGATTTCGGCCGTTATCCGACGGCTGCAGCGACAGCGCTGGCACATATTTTATATGCGTGGCAGTGGTTTCCAAAAAGTTTTGAAGAAAGCTTAAACATTCCTGAAAGCGGCAGCGGTATGCCGGATATTTTAAGTGAATGTCTTTATGAGCTGCGCTGGCTTTTGAAAATGCAGATGGATGACGGCAGTGTGAGTCATAAGCTGACATCGATGCGCCATGCCAATTTCGTCATGCCGTGCCGGGACAAGCGTCAGATGATTTTATTCCCGGCGTCCACAATGGCTGCGGCAGATTTTGCGGCTATTATGGCGCTTGCGTCAAGAATATATGAAAGTTTTGCGCCGGATTTTTCAAAGAAAGCGCTTCAGGCGGCTATCCGGGCTTATCAATGGCTTGAGGCACATCCTGAATTTATCGGTTTTGAAAATCCAAAAGGCTGTAATACAGGCGGATATGAAGATACGGAAGATACGGATGAGCGCCTTTGGGCTGCCGCAGAGCTTTATGCGGCGACCGGCGATGCCTCTTATCTTAAAGCTGCCGAAATGTATTTTGAAAAGGCCGGCGATAAGTCGGCGCTTGGCTGGACTGACGTGGCCGGACTTGCGGGCTGGACATTCTTTGATGTGGATGATGTCCGGGCAGACGGGCTTAAAAAGAAGTTTGAGCAACATTTTATCGATGCGGCGGATGATTTCCTTAAAATGGGTGCGGATTGTGGTTACGGTGCGGCGATGCAATGTGAGGACTACAGCTGGGGCAGCAACATGGTTGTTTTAAACAGAGGTATGGTGCTGGCGACGGCCTTCAGGCTGACCGGCTGCATGTCATATAAAGAAGGTGCGTCTGCTCAGATGGACTATCTTTTGGGTGTCAATGCAGCAGACTTCAGTTATGTGACCGGCGCCGGAGAACATGCTTTTAAAAATCCGCACAACCGTGTAACCGTTGCCGATGGCATTGAAGAAACAATTCCGGGCTTTGTCTCCGGCGGCCCGAATAAAAATCCGTGTGATGAAAAAGCGGAATGGCTGATTGAGCCGGGCACGCCGCCAATGAAATGCTACCTTGATGTGTGGGAATGTTATTCGCTCAATGAGATAACAATCTACTGGAACTCACCGGCAATATTCCTTGCGGCATTTCTTGACAGCTACGGCAGCCTCTGACGTCAAACGACAACATCGTAATGAGCGCTGCGTGTCACTCAAAAGGATATGCCGCCCCATGCGCGTGAAATAGTGACAATAAAGTTTATAATATGCTAAGTCGACAAACCTTAATTTAATCCAGCAGATGTGTAATTAAAA
>USSL01000348.1 GCA_900557175.1 uncultured Eubacteriales bacterium | reverse complement strand
GACTGTTTTTGCGGATGCAAAGACGCGGACACAAATACGCGGCAAGGTTTTAGAAAGCTTCGGCGATTTTGACGGCCTTTGCGGCATGGCAGTGTCCGGCTATGAAATTCATATGGGTGAGACAAGAAATCTTGGCGGCTGCCGGACGTGTATCGTTCTTGAGGACGGGCGGACGGATGCGCTGCTTAATGAGGCTGGCACAGTGTTCGGTTCCTATCTTCACGGAATTTTTGATTCCGACGGTGTGGCGGCGGCTATTGTATCAAAGCTTTGTGAGAAAAAAGGTGTGCAGCTGTCACAGGAGGAATTTAATTTGCAGGCTTATAAGGAAGCGCAGTATGACAAGCTGGCGGCACTTATAAGAAAATCACTGGATATGAAAAAGGTTTATGAAATTTTAGAAAATGGTATTTAGGAGGTATGAAAGATGAGAAAGGGTTTAGTTCATATTTATCACGGAGACGGCAAAGGAAAGACAACATGCGGTATGGGGCTTTGCGTGCGTGCGGCAGGCGCCGGCGATAAGGTGCTGATTTATCAGTTTTTAAAAAACAGTAAGTCCAGCGAGCGGAGTATTCTTGAGAAAATCCCGAATATTACACTGATGGATGGCAAGGAGGACGCCAAGTTTACGTTTAACATGACAGACGAGGAAAAGGAAGCCAATAAAATTTATTACGGAAAGGTATTTGAGGAAATTTGTAAAAAAGCTGTCGAGGGCGACTACGACGTTCTTTTTATGGATGAAATACTTCATGTGATTAATCAGAAAATGATTGATGAGGATGCAGTGCTTGAATTTTTGAAAAACAGACCGCAAAAGCTTGAGGTTATTATGAATGGTTATTATCCGAGTGACCGTTTAAGAGAGGCAGCGGACTATATTTCCCATATTCAGAAAGAAAAGCATCCGTTTGATAAAGGTATCCCGGCGAGAGTCGGCATTGAAAAATAATCGTTTGCAAAATTGGAGGAATAGTATGCTTGATGAAATAGAATATGTAAAACCGGCGGATATTGAAAAGCGCAGTATGGAAATCATTATGTCAGAGCTTGGGGACAAAACATTTCCTGAACCGGAACTTTCCATTGTGAAGCGCTGTATTCATACGTCGGCAGATTTTGATTATGCTGATAATTTGTATTTTTCCGAAAATAGTGCTAAAATTGCAATTGAAGCTCTAAAGCGTGGCGCTTCAATTGTGACAGATACGAGAATGGCATATTCGGGTATTAATAAAAAGCGGCTTGAAGCGCTGGGCGGTAAGGCTTACTGCTTTATGGATGCGCCGGAGGTTGCAAAAGAAGCAGCTTCCCGCGGCGTGACAAGGGCAAGCGTCTGTATGGAAAAGGGTGCGGCGCTTACAGGCGAGGTTATTTTTGCCGTCGGCAATGCGCCGACAGCGCTGATCCGTCTTTATGAAATGATTCAGGCGGGACAAGTAAAACCGGCGCTTATTATCGGTGTTCCGGTCGGCTTTGTCAACGTTGTCGAGTCTAAAGAGTTGATTATGAAAACGGATATTCCGTGTATTGTGGCCCGCGGCCGCAAAGGCGGCAGTAACATTGCTGCCACCATATGCAACGCCCTGATTTATGCCTGCGATTAATATTCGCTGTATAAAAGGGCGGTGTGCAAAACAGAGGAGGAAAATTAATGGCGATAGATATTCAATATGCGACAGAAAGCTTTAGAAAATATCTGACGTCCTATGATGCGGCGGATGATAAAATCCGCCTGAAAATCGTGCATACATTTTGTGTTAAAAGAGCCAGTGAGGCGATTGCAAAAAGGCTGAATCTGTCCGAGGAGGACAGGCAGCTTGCCGTCCTCATTGGTCTTTTGCACGATATAGGGCGTTTTGAGCAGCTTAGAATTTATCATTCATTTATTGATGCAGAAACCGTCGACCATGCGGCGCTTGGCGTCAAAATTTTGTTTGAGGACAATAAAATACGGGACTTTATTATTGATGACAGTTATGATAAAATAATCCGTGAGGCGATTGCAAACCATAACCGTTATGCGATTGAGGACGGTCTTTCAGAGCGTTCACTGCTTCATGCAAAAATCATCCGTGATGCGGACAAGCTGGACAATTACAGGGTAAAGCTTGAAGATGGCATTTCGACAATGATTGGCAGAGGTATTACTGAAGAAAATCTGGGCAGCTTTGATATTACAGACGCGGTTTATGAGGAAGCCAAAAAGAGAGT
>USSL01000347.1 GCA_900557175.1 uncultured Eubacteriales bacterium | reverse complement strand
AGCCGTACAAAACAGATGTTTTACTGCTTTGGCTGCGGCAAAGGCGGCAACGTATTTACCTTTATTATGGAATACGAAAATTTCACATTTATAGAAGCCGTCCGGTATCTGGCCGAACGTGCGGGGATGACACTGCCTGAAGCAGAAGAAACACCCGAACAGAAAAAGGCGGCGGGACTTAAAACTAAGCTTCTTGAAATCAATAAAATAGCCGCCAAATATTTTTATTACCTTTTGACAACAGACCACGGCGCACAGGCAATGGACTATCTGACAAATACACGGCGTCTTTTACCGGAAACGATCGTCCGCTTCGGACTCGGCTACTCCGATAAGTTCAGCGACGATTTGTACCGCTATCTGAAAAACAAGGGCTATTCAGACACGCTTCTTAAAGAGAGCGGCCTTGTCACCTTAGATGAACGCCGGGGCGGCGCCGATAAATTCTGGAATCGTGTCATGTTTCCGATTATGGACGCAAATAACAGGGTTGTCGGCTTCGGCGGCCGGGTGATGGGTGACGGCGCACCAAAGTATTTAAACTCGCCGGAAACAAAGGTTTTTGATAAAAGCCGCAATCTTTACGGTCTTAATTTTGCCCGCACATCGCGGCGGCCGAATTTTATTATATGCGAGGGCTATCTTGATGTCATTTCCATGCATCAGGCCGGCTTTACAAATGCCGTGGCAAGTCTTGGCACAGCGTTTACAAGTCCCCACGCCTCACTGATCAAACGCTACACCGACGAGGTTATTTTAGCCTACGACAGTGACGGTGCCGGTGTGAGAGCAGCCTTAAGAGCCATTCCTATTCTTAAGGAGGCCGGACTTAAAATCAGGGTGCTTCATCTGACGCCTTATAAAGATCCGGACGAATTTATTAAAAATATGGGGATCGAAGCTTTTGAAAAGCGCATTGAAGATGCCGAAAATAGTTTTATGTTTGAAGTCGGTGTCATTGAAAAGGAACATAACCTTAACGATCCTCAGGGAAAAACTGATTTTTACAATGCGATTGCAAGAAAGCTTTTGGAATTTACCCAGGAGCTTGAGCGCAATAATTATATTGAAGCAGTGGCACGACAGTACGGCATTGCCTTTGCAGATCTGCAAAAGCTCGTCAACAGCTACGGCGCGCGCATCGGCTACAGCGGTGAAGAAGCTGCGTTAAGACAGCCGCCGCCGTCAAAAAAGACGGTAAAAAAAGAAGACGGCATACTGACAAGTCAGAAGCTTTTACTGACATGGCTTGCCGAGGATACCTCACTTTTCAAAAAAATTATACCGTATATCGGTCCTGACAACTTTGATGAACCTATTTATCACAAAGTTGCCGGCATCCTTTTTGATGACTACAAAAAACACGGTACAGTCATGCCGGCCAAAATTATTAATCTTTTTGAAGATAAAGAAGAACAGGCAAAGGTGGCTGAAATTTTTAATACAACCATCCGTGAAGATGAAGATGCACTGATTCACGAAAAAGCAGTCAATGACACAGTCCGGCGTATTTTGCGCCACAGCATTGATACCCGCAGCAGACAGGTTAAAGATATGAAAGAATTACAGGAGATTAACCGTCAGAAAGCGGCGCTGCAGCAACTGCATATTTCCCTATAGTATGGACAAAATATAATCAAATTACAACAGGAGGATTAAAAAATGGATGAAAACATGATGAAATTTATGGAAAAACTTAAGGAGCTTCTCCCTTATGCCAAACGCAAAAAGGGTGTGCTTGAAGTTCAGGAAATTAATGATTTTTTCAGCGATATTCCGCTTAATGAGGAGCAGATTGAAAAAATCTACGAATACCTTGAGGAAAATAATGTCGATGTCTTAAAAATGACAGATGATGATGACGATGTCCCGGAGCCGGATGACGACCTTCTTTTAGAAGATGAGGAAGATATTGAAAAAATCGACCTCTCAATTCCTGAAGGTGTCAGCATTGAAGATCCTGTGCGTATGTACTTAAAGGAAATCGGCAAGGTGCCGCTTCTTTCCGCCGACGAGGAAATTGAGCTTGCAAAGCGCATGGAAGACGGTGACCAGGAAGCTAAAAAACGTCTTGCAGAAGCAAACCTTCGTCTTGTTGTCAGCATTGCAAAGCGCTATGTCGGCCGCGGTATGCTTTTCCTTGACCTTATCCAGGAAGGTAACTTAGGTCTTATTAAAGCGGTTGAAAAATTTGATTACCGAAAAGGCTACAAGTTCAGTACTTATGCAACATGGT
>USSL01000346.1 GCA_900557175.1 uncultured Eubacteriales bacterium | reverse complement strand
CCGGTGTTCTTGCCGGTCTTGACTCTGTTTTTACTTCCTGTGTATTTTTCATATTCTCTTTATTTCCTGCCGGCTTTACATCTTCCCTGACAGAAGACTTTGCCGGTGTATTGTAAAATTTTCTTATCTTCTCGGCACTGTCCGTGCTGATTGTACTCATGTGACTTTCCACAATAATGCCATGGCCTTTTAAGGCATATATGATATCTTTACTGCTCTTTCCAAGCTCCTTGGCTAATTCATGAACTCTTACTTTTGACATTCAACTACCTCCGCTATTTTGCCGAATCTACAAGTTTCATTATGGCTTTTTTAAAGCCTTCATCCAAAATGGCAAGCGAGGCTCTGTATGCCTTTCCCGTTGCCTGCCCAAGACTTTCTTTCGTGCCGTATATACAAAGCGGCACTTTATAATATGCACACATATTTGTGAATTTTTTCTTTGTATTTTCCGATACATCGCCGGCAATAACAACCATAAAGGCTTTACCGCCCCTGACAGACTGCTCCACGGAAAATTCGCCGCCGACAAGCCTGCCTGCCTTACAGGCAAGACCGAGCATCGACAATACTTTATCATTTCCCAAGCTTTTCCATCTCCTTAGTCAGTGTATCATAAACCTCCTGCGGAATCGAAACTTTTAAAGAACGCTCAAGGCCTTTTGTCTTTACCGCCTTTTTAAGACAATCTGCCGACGGACATATATAGGCGCCGCGGCCATTTTTCCGGCCTGTAGCATCCAGTACAATCTCACCCTCCGGCGTTCTTATCACTCTGAACATTTCTTTCTTGTTTTTCATCTCACGACAGCCGCAGCACTGTCTTTCCGGAATTTTTTTTATTCCTCCCATGAGCCTTCTTCTTCCATATCTGCATCGTCGCCATCCAATGCTGCTTCATACCGCTCATATTTTAAAGGCATATCATAAGCCTGTGCCTCGCTCTTAATATCAATCTTATAGCCTGTTAAACGGGCTGCAAGGCGGGCATTCTGGCCTTCCTTGCCAATGGCAAGCGAAAGCTGGTGATTCGGCACAACAACGCTGGCGCTCTTTTCTTCTTCATCAACGGTCACTGAAATAACCTTTGCCGGGCTTAAAGCATTTTCAATAAATACGGCTGAATCTTCGCTCCAGTTAATAATATCAATTTTTTCACCGCGAAGCTCATCTACAATGGCATTGACACGCATGCCGTTCATGCCGACACAGGCGCCGACCGGATCAACCTCAGGATTATTTGAATAAACTGCAAGCTTTGTTCTTGAGCCGGCTTCTCTTGAAATACTCTTAATTTCAACAGTACCGTCTTTAACCTCTGACACTTCTGCCTCAAAAAGACGCTTTACAAGCTCAGGATGTGTTCTTGAAACAGTAATTCTAGGGCCTTTTGACGTATCCTTGACATCAACAACATAAAGCTTAATGCGCTCTGTCGGATAAAACTCCTCGCCTCTGACCTGTTCACTTTCTGTAAGCAGCGCATCAACCTTTCCAAGATTGACACTGTAGCTGCTGCCGACCTTTCTCTGAATAACGCCTGTCACAATATCTTTGGATTTACCATAATACTGGTTATACAATGACTTACGTTCTTCTTCTCTGATCTTCTGCACAACAACCTGCTTCGCCTTCTGAGCCGCAATACGTCCAAAGTTTCTCGGCGTCACCTCAATCTGAACGATATCACCCAGCTCATAATGTGCATCCATTAATTTTGCATCAGCAAGACTGATCTCAGTCACCTTATCCTCGACTTCTTCAACAACTGTCTTTTCCGAGAACACAAGCACCTTACCATTATCGCGATTAATAACAACCTTAATATTATCTGATTTGCCGTACTCATTTTTACATGCGGCAAGCAGTGAATTTTCGATTGCTTCAAGCAAAATTTCCTTATCAATGCCTTTTTCTTTTTCAATCTGCCCTAATGCCTCGATTAATTCGCGTCCTTCATTCATTTTTCTTCTACCTCCGAATTTCTAATAAAAAAATGCGAGACGGATGATGGCAATATCGGCGCGGTTAAATGTAACCGTCTCCTCATCATCCAATTCGATTGTTACTGTATCTTTGTCATACTCCTTTAAACAGCCGATAAATTCCTTCTGCTTATTCACCGGCTTGTAAAGCTTTAATTCAACTTCCTTGCCGAGGCTTCTTGCAAAATCCTTTTCTTTTTTGAGCGGACGGTCAAGTCCCGGTGAGCTTACTTCAAATACATAGTTTTCGCTGATATAATCTTT
>USSL01000345.1 GCA_900557175.1 uncultured Eubacteriales bacterium | reverse complement strand
CGGGTGAATATCGTTTGGTAGTGTTTACAGCCCAAAAAACACTATATGCACCATTTATATTAACAAAATAAAACAATCCTCGATTATTACAGCGATTAATGCGGTGGATGGAACAACAATTAACGTAAATTTAGGATATTAAAATGATAGTAAAATATGATTTGAAACAGGCGGTGTCCTCGCGGGCGCTACCAACGGGCGCTATAATTATGGCGCTGCTTTTGACGGCACTTCGGCTCGATGAGCTGAAGGCACTTTTTGAGACAAGGGAACCGCTGGCATATGCGACAACGATAGATTTTATTTTAAAATCGTTACAGGGTGACGGTGCACTCTTTCTTATTCCGGTATTGGCGGCTTTACCTTATGCGTCATGTATCGTTGATGAATTAAAATCACATACGGTGCGTTTTACGCTGATTCGGATGTCAAAGCGCAGCTATCTTATTTCTAAAGCGGCTGCCTGTGCCCTTTCCGGCGGTTTTGCGCTTTTGCTTGGCGTTATTGGCATAATACTTTTGCAGGCGGCGCTTTTACTGCCAAGAGAGCTTGCGCCTGAGGCCGGACAAAATATTTATATGCAGCTGCAGTCGCTTTTGTGGCTTTGCCTGATTTACTTTGTAAGCGGTGCGCTTTGGTCGGTGACAGGTCTTTTGATATCAATGATGACAAGTAATAAATATATGGCTTACATATCGCCTTTTATGGTCGGCTATCTGCTCATTATTTTCCATGAGCGGTATTTTTCAAAGCTTTATGTTTTTTATCCGAAGGAATGGCTTTTGGCAGAGCAGACATGGGTGCTTGCACAGGGCGGCATCGTTCTTTGGCTTTTGGAGCTTGCGGTTATTGTGTCAGTCATTTTTACATGGGCAGGAGGTAAGTATCTTGAACGTATTTAGAAAGTTACATATGGTTGCTTCGGTTGCCTCCTATAATTTTTATATGTGGCATAAAAACACAAGAGTTATTGCCACTTTTATTTTAAGCTTTATTCTCTGCTTTTTGCTGACAGATAAAACCGTCCAGTTTGCACAGGCGCATGAGACGACAATGCAGCTTGTGGAAGCCTTTGTATGGACATTTGGCGACAGTAATTCGATTCTTCTTGTATCGCTTTTACTTTTGCTTCTGTTTGCGGATATGCCGTTTATATCGCCGGCAACGCCGCTGTATCTTGTGCGGACGACAAGGAAGCTCTGGGTAGCAGGACAGCTTTTATATACGGCCTTATCAACAATCATTTATCTCGGCTTTGTGCTTGCATCTACGGCGGTGCTTTGTATGCGCTATGCCTTTGTTAAAAATACATGGAGCCGGACGGCGGCGATTTTGGCTTATTCGGAGGAGGGCAAGGAGATTGCCCTGCCGGCTTTTGTAAAAACGCTTGAAATGAGCCGGCCTTATGAGTGTATGGCTGTAATTTTTCTTCTGATGCTGAGTTATACGCTTGTCATGGTTTTTCTGATGTTGTTTTTCAATTTATGGAAAGGTCAGATTGCCGGAGTGTGCAGCGTTATTATTTTCAGCACATACGGTTTACTTTTAAATCCGCAGAATATTATTCAGCTTTTAGATATGCCGCCCCAACTTGCTTATAAGGCGCGGGTGTTTGTCGGATGGGTGTCGCCGTTAAATCATGCAACTTATCATATGCATAATTTCGGCTATGACAATCTTCCGACAATACAACAGACACTTTTTGTATTTGGCGGTTTATTTATTGTACTGATCGGAGCGACAGTTTTAATTATGAAGAAGTATAATTTCCAATTCAGGGGAACGGAGGGCTAGTGTGAGAACAGTCATTAAAGTGGATCATGTGACAAAGGTTTTCGGTGATGAAACTGTGTTAAAGGATGTCAGTTTTGAATTTTACGAAGGGCTTGTCTATGGTATTGTCGGCAATAACGGCAGCGGCAAGACCGTACTTATGAAATGTATATGTGGATTTTTAAATCCGACGTCCGGCGATATTTATGTGAATTACAAGCGCATCGGCAAGGATGTTGATTTTCCCGATGATATCGGCATTATTATTGAAACGCCGGGGTTTTTGCCGAATATGACGGGGCTTAAGAATCTTGAGCTTTTAGCTTCTCTGAAAAATAAGATTGGAAAGAAGCAGATTGTTGAGGCGATTGAAGCGGTCGGTCTTGATCCGAAGTTAAAAAAGCACGTATCCAAATATTCTCTCGGTATGCGCCAGCGTCTCGGTATTGCACAGGCGATTATGGAGGAACCTTCCCTTCTGA
>USSL01000344.1 GCA_900557175.1 uncultured Eubacteriales bacterium | reverse complement strand
ACAAAATTAAACGAGCTTGGCGGCAAACACGGTATCGGCATTGTCGATATTGTTGAAAACCGCGTTGTCGGCATGAAATCCCGCGGCGTTTATGAAACACCGGGCGGTACCATTCTTATGGAAGCGCATCAACAGCTTGAAGAACTCGTGCTCGACCGCGCCACAATGGATGTAAAAAAAGACATGGGCAACAAACTGGCTCAGATCGTTTATGAAGGCAAGTGGTTTACACCGCTGCGCGAGGCCGTCCAGGCTTTTGTTGAATCAACACAGCAGTATGTGACAGGCGAAGTTAAGTTTAAACTTTACAAAGGCAATATTATTAAAGCCGGCACAACTTCTCCATATTCACTCTACAGCGAGTCTTTGGCAAGCTTTACAACAGGCGACCTTTATGACCATCACGACGCCTCCGGCTTCATCACACTTTTCGGACTTCCGCTCACTGTCAGAGCCATGAAGCTCAAAGAAGCCAAGGAAAATAAATAAGCCCCCATTTTATATCTCAAATATATACAGGCGGCATTGCCGTCCCAAAAGAACAGCCCATATACCCGGCTGTTCTTTTGATATCATCAAACTTTTCTTACCAATGCAGATTTTCTTCTTGCCTGCCCGCAAATTTTCTTTTATAATACATATATAGCATTGCGCCGGTAACTTCCGGCGTCTGATTTTTTATATGTATTGGAGGCGTCATGGAAAGAAAGGAACGTGAACACTTTAAACCATCCCCCAAAATGTCCCGCAACCGTCAGTTTCTTATTCTCTCGCTGTTTCCGGGATATTTTTTACTTATAGCACTTGTTTCCGAACCATTTCCGGATATTTTAAAAGGGCTTTATACAATTTTTACCGAACCGGATATTCTAATTACTGATTATATCGCCCTTGGCGGCATCGGCGCTGCCTTTTTCAACGCAAGTATTCTGACATTTATGTGTATCGGCATTATCTACCTCTTAAAAATGGAAATTACCGGCTCAGCCATCACTTCTGTCTTTCTGATGATGGGCTTTTCCCTTTTCGGAAAAAATATTGTCAACATATGGGCTATTCTGCTCGGCGTTGTCCTCTATTCGGCTTACCATAAAGAACATCTTTCAAAATACATTTATGTCGGTTTTTACGGCACAAGCCTCTCACCGATTATTACCGAAATTATTTATATACAGGAGCTGCCATCGGCACTTTCTTTCCTTTGCAGCATTCTGATCGGTATGATTATGGGCTTTTGTCTGCCGCCGCTGTCAACACATTTATTTTATGCCCACAAAGGCTTTTCGCTTTACAATGCCGGATTCTCTGCCGGATTAATTGCAACCATTGTCGTTTCTGTTTTCAAATCCTACGGTATGTCTGTCGAAACAAGAAACATATGGTCTACGGGCAACAATGAACTATTTTTACAAGTGCTATTTGGTTTTTTCATTATTCTCTTTGTCATGGGAATGGTGCTTGAACATGGATGGGATGTATTTAAAAAATACCGCCACATTCTGACTGCGGACGGTATTATGGGAACGAATTATATTGCGCGGGACGGACTGCCCGCCACACTAATCAACATGGCAATTAACGGTATGTTTGCCACAGTCTATGTTGTCGCCATCGGCGGTGAATTAAACGGTCCGACTATCGGCGGTATTTTTACGATTGTCGGCTTTTCCGCCACCGGAAAGCATCTTCGCAATATCGCGCCGATTATGATCGGCGTATGGCTCACAAGCCTGACTGCACACTGGAACATTACCGATCCGTCAGTCATTCTTGCGGCGCTTTTTTCGACAACACTTGCACCGATTGCAGGAAAATATGGTATCATATGCGGCCTCATCGCCGGATTTTTGCATGCTTCACTTGCCTTAAATATCGGCCTGATCAACAGCGGCATGAATCTTTACAACAACGGCTTTGCAGGCGGTCTTATTGCCACCTTCCTCGTCCCGATCATCAACTGTATCGAAGACCGGCGGGCGAGGGCACGGGAAGAACTTATTTAAAAAACGAATCTCTCATAGAAAGCAGTATTTTTCATACATGAACTTCTGTGAGAGGTTCTTTTTTTATTCCGTTGTTGTATTTTTCTAAATTTATTTTTGCCAGCACAGCATATTGGAAATTTTGTTGCCATTATTTCACGCGCATGGGTCGCCATATCATTTCTAGTGACACGCTGCGCCTTTCTATGAGCGCCGCGCGCTTATCACGAAATACTTGCTATCGTCACTGCAAAATGATAGGCCGCCCCTGCGCTGAT
>USSL01000343.1 GCA_900557175.1 uncultured Eubacteriales bacterium | reverse complement strand
TAAGCAGGCTGTCCGATGCAATGATGAGGAAGGGGGAAAGTCCTACCAGCAGCACCTGCTTCATGGTGTTCCACCGGTACCCGCCAAAGGTAATACGCACCAGGGGCATTTTGCCAAACAGAAATACCAGCACATAGATACAGGAGGCCATCTGGGAAAGCACCGTGGCAATGGCTGCTCCCTTAACCCCCATATCCAGGACAAAAATAAACACAGGGTCCAGGGCAATATTGCATACGGCTCCTAAAACCACGGATTTCATCCCCACCTTGGCAAATCCCTGACATATGATAAACTGATTCATGCCGGTGGCAAGCAGTGCAAAAATCGTGCCGAGCAAATAGGTAGTGAAATAACTGTCCGCATAGGCATAGGTCTGTGTACTGGCGCCGAATAAATAGAGCATCGGCTCCTTCAGAGCCATAATCACAGCCGTCAAAACAACAGACAGCACACAAAGCATCATAAAACAGTTAGACAATATTTTTCGCGCCTCTTTTTCTCTGCCTTCACCCATGCGTATGCTCATCAGCGGCGATCCACCGACGCCAATCAGAGACGCAAAGGATGAAATCATTGTCACGACCGGCCCGCACACGCCGACACCTGCCAGTGCAATATCGCCGATTTCCGGAATATTTCCGATATACATACGGTCAACAATACTGTAAAGCACACTGACAAATTGGGCAAGCATACTCGGTATGGCAATGCGCCATACAAGCGTTTTGATATTATCCTTGCCAAGATTGTTTTGTTTTTTCATCATTTTCTCCCAAATTTATGTAAACTTTTTCTATCAAAAAACGGCCTCTAAAATTCACGGCGGCCCCCGGCATCCCTGATGCCTGCTTCCTCCCTGTATTTTGCAACAGTACGCCTCGAAATATGAACGCCGGCCTCCGAAAGCTTTTCGCTGATGACGCGGTCACTATACGGCTTTTTCTTATTTTCATTGCCGATAATATCCGACATCATCTGTTTAATATGTTCCGGCGTCACCGCCTCGCTGCCGCTGGCATAAACGCCCTTTGAAAAGAAGTAATTCATAGGGAAAATTCCCCACGGGCACTGCATATACTTATCCCGCACAGCACGGCTCACCGTTGACTCATGAATCGACAGCCGTTTGGCCACATCCGCCTGCCGCATCGGTTTTAAAAAACCTTGTCCTTTAAGGAAAAATTCCTCCTGAATATCAACAATCGTTTTTGCCACTGAAAGAAGCGTTTTATTTCTCTGAGAAATACAATGCATCACCCATTCGGCCTGCCGTACTTTCTCCCCGATATAATCCTTTGCTTCCTTTGGCGTATCACTATTAAGCATCCCCTTATAATAGCTGTTCACAGACATTTTCGGGTACATATATTCATTCAGAAGAATTTCATAATAGCCGCCAAGTTTAACAACCGTCACATCCGGCGTAATATACTTAAGCGTTTCACGGCTGCAGAAGCTTGCCCCCGGCTTCGGATTCAGTTCTCTGATTTTCTCACACTCAGCCTGAATAGCCTCAATCGGCAGCTTCATCCGCTTTGCAATGACATGCAGCTGGTTTTTACCGACAAGTTCAAGATAATTTTGTATCATTTCCGTAAGCACCGGTGTATTTTCACCGCTTCTGTCAAGCTGAAGCAGAAGGCACTCCGAAAGGCTTTCCGCACAAATCCCGGCAGGTTCCAAACTTTTTAATATTGAAAGTACTTCGTCAACATCACACTCACCGACATTAAACCTTTTTGCCGTTTCTTTCTTATCTTCTTCGAAATATCCTTTTTCATCAAGGCAGTTTACAATATATGCTGCCATTTCAAGCTGCTTTTTCGAAAGCGTCTTTGTAAGTAACTGGGACAGAAGATATTCCGCCAGCGTCTCCCCCTCATCTGTATCAAAATTCCATCGGTCACGCTCGCCGTCTTCCGTATAATCATTATGATAATAAACACGGTTTTGTTCATCGGATGCCTCAAGCCACTCGATCTTACGCCTGATTTCACCGTCAGGGTCATCACTTTCATAAGCTTCCTCCAAATCAACAACCGGATTTTCAAGAGCGAGCTCTTTCATGTAAGCTTCCAGCTCCTGCGAGCTCATCTGCAATATATTGGCCGACTGTATCTGTCTTTGCGAAAGTACCTGTGACTGGACAGGCTGAAGCTTTAACTCCATAACTTTTTCTCCTTTGCAAAATCTTACGCCATCATTCTACTCTCTTTGATCCCGACCGTCAACCAAAGAATTTTTCTCATATTTCGCATGGTCTTT
>USSL01000342.1 GCA_900557175.1 uncultured Eubacteriales bacterium | reverse complement strand
CTTATTGAGCTTGTAATTACAGGTATGTGGATTTCAGGCGGGACATTCTTTGCGTTAAGAGCCTTTTTTCGCGGACGAAAATTTAAACGATTAAAAAAGTATGCATCACCAGTGGGAGCTTCCATGAAAAATCATTTAAATGCAATTTGTCATGAAATGAAAATAACCCAAAATGTTCAGATTTATTGTATGGAAGGTATTGGAAGTCCATTTACAACCGGAGGTTTTACACCGGAGATTTATGTGCCATCACAAAATTATGACGAAGTCACAGCCAAAATTATTTTGAGACATGAACTTACACACTGTATACATAAAGATATTTTATTTAAAAAGCTTCTTGTGACAGTTCGGTGTGTCGGATGGTTTAATCCCCTTACAAAACTTTTATGGGAAGATTATGATACATATAGTGAATCTTACTGTGATTATTCTGTTTGCGAGAAACTTGGCAGTGCCGGCAAGTATTTTGCTGTTATTTTTAATACACTGGCAGGCATACAGCTTTATGTGACTGGATCAATGCTCCGAGCGGCAGAGGGAAAGTTAGAAGAAAGAGTTATACTTATGAAGAAATGGAAATTATCAAATTTCAAAAAACAGACAACGGCTATTGAGGTGCTCATATGTCTTATCACGGCTGCAGTTATTATCGTATTAGCAGCAGAGAGCGGTGCCGGAAAAGCATATGAATATGTTTTTGATACAACATCGGTAAAAATTGAAGATACGGTTCAAAATGTAGTCATTCAAGAATATGAGGGCAATATTTACAGCGAGGGAACAGAAATTGTAGAAGATCGTGAAAAATCACCGGCCGGTGTTACTGCAATTGCATGGTATGTAGAGCCTGATACGACAAGATGCAGTACGAGCTTTTATCGGAGTGCAAGTTCAAAAATTGATATGTCCTTCGGTATTTCACCGGATAAAAATACTGTATCTGTCGGCATTATGGATGAAGTCGGAAATATGATTTTTGTAAAGGGCGATTACCGTATTGAACATATATTTACTGTACCAAAATCCGGTTATTATCGGATTTTTGTGACAAACAACGGTCAGATGCCGGTAGAACTTGCAGGTTATTATAGAAATTAAAAGGAGGGAATATGTTTGAATAAGCAGAGAATTTTCACGATATTATGTGTTTTATTCTTTGGTCTGTCTTTTTGCATATCCGGCTGCGGCAGTTTGACTTCCGACACAAAAGAAAGCAAAAATCAGATAACCGCAAAGACAGAGTCTTCGAATAGTACTGAGCTGCCAGAAATATATACAGATAGTTTTATAACAGCTGATGACAATGTTACAGGTGAAATAAAGGCGGATGTGACATATCCCGATTCGGCAATGCCTGTGCTGCGTGTACAGCCTAAGGAGATTACCGTCGCTGAGGTAAAGCAATGGGCAGATATTCTCTTTGAAAAGAATATAGCTTATGAGCCAAAAAGAATACGAACAAAACAAGAAATCGAAGAACGGATAGATCAACTCGAAGAAAGCATGGAGGATAAAGAAGTTTTTTATGCTGAAAAAGGCGATGTATGGTCATATTACGAAGATATGATTGCTGCACTTGAAGCTGATTACAAAACAGCGCCGGAAACCTGTGAGAAAAAGGAAACTGACTGGACGTTTCATAATGCTGGTTACTATGATATTGATGCAACGCAGTCGGCAATGGACAGTAACTGGTCAATATACAATAAGACGATGTCATTAAATATTGAAACTGATAAAAAAGCATTGGACGGCTATCAGGGCTATATCACAGCACATAACCGAGATGCCGATGACTATATTATCCATAGCCTTAATTTTTGGTATAAAGATGAGACAGATATTTTGAAGCTTCCTGAAAGTGACATAACCTATGATGAAGCGCTTGCGATGGCCAATGAAATGAAAGCAAAGCTTGGATTTGAAGATTGGCAGTTGTTTGAAGATTTTGGCGAAAATGACCGATACTTTTTCAGATATGCGCCGGTTTATCAGGGCATTCCTGCATTCGCTGCGGTTGGTATAGATATCACATCTGAGGAAGAATATGCTGCACATTATTATTATGAAACGCTTGAAATTGATGTAACAAGGGGCAGAATACTCGGCGTTTCATGGAATGCACCATTAAAAGTTATAGATGAAGAAGTTTCGGATGCTATGACACTTGATTTTAATAGAATTGTTAAGATTTTTAAAGACTATATGGCAACCGATTACAAAGACAATCGAATTGGTTTTGAAACAGAATATAAAGCACCTGTGAAAATTA
>USSL01000341.1 GCA_900557175.1 uncultured Eubacteriales bacterium | reverse complement strand
ATGCCTACGGCGTCGATGTCATTATTGCAGGCAGAGGCGGCGGCTCTATTGAAGATTTATGGGCATTTAATGAAGAAATCGTGGCGCGGGCAATTTATGAATGTCAGACACCGGTGATTTCGGCTGTCGGTCATGAAACTGATTTTACGATTGCCGATTATGCGGCTGATTTGCGGGCGCCGACGCCGTCGGCTGCCGCGGAGCTTGCCTGCGCGGATGTTTTAGGCATATTGGCCCGCCTCGACGAGGATGGACTGCGCCTTGACAGACTGATGCGGCGGCGTATTGAAGAAAACAGGCTGCATCTTGACAGGCTTGGGCAGTCGCTTTCTCATCTAAGTCCTGACCGGATGCTCAAAGAAAAGCGCCAGCAGATATTTTTCTTAGAGGAGAGGCTGTCTTCACGTATGGAAGCAATGATGACCGGTATCCGGCACAGACTGGCTCTGGATGCACAGCGGCTTGAAGGTGTATCGCCGGTGGCACGGCTTAAAAGCGGCTATGCCTTTGTGACCGGTGAGGACGGGATGCTTATAAAAAGTATTGATGATGCAGACTGCGGCAGTAAGATTACAGTGACACTGGCTGACGGAAAACTGACTGCGGCTGTCACAGATAAAAAAGCTGCAAAGAAAGGATAAATTATGGCAGGAAAGAAAACGCTGGAAACAGCATTTGAACAGTTAGAAACGGCGATTTCAAAGTTGGAAAATGAAGATATGAGTCTTGAGCAGTCTTTTAAGCTTTATACAGAGGGCGTTAAGCTTGTAAAATATTGCAATGATGCGATTGATAAGGTGGAAAAGCAGATGATTGAGTTAAAGGCGGGAGATGAGACAGATGGAATTTGCGAAAGTAATGAATGAACGGGCTGCCTGCGCTGAGACCGTGATTAAAGCATTTCTGCCTGAGGAGGAAGGCGCGCTGAAGCTTATTTGCGAGGCGATGAATTACAGCATTCTTGCCGGCGGAAAGCGGCTGCGTCCGGTGATGCTTAAGGCGGCTGCGGATATGTTTGGCGGCTGTCCTAAAGCTTTAATTGCACCGTTTATGGCGGCAATTGAGATGATCCACACATATTCGCTTGTCCACGATGATTTGCCGGCGATGGACAATGATGAATACCGGCGGGGCAGATTAACGACATGGAAGGTTTACGGTGAGGATATGGCGATTCTTGCCGGTGACGGTCTTTTAAATTATGCCTATGAAACGGCGGCAAAGGCGTTTGATGCGGCGGCAGATGAGACAGAGCTCAGACGTGTGGCAGAGGCGATGAAAGTGCTTGCAGCAAAGCCGGGAATTTACGGAATGCTTGGCGGACAGGCTGTTGACGTGAAGCAGAACGGGCAGAAGGTTCCGGCAGAGACGCTTAAATTTATTTATGAGATGAAGACAAGTGCGCTTATGGAATGTTCGCTGATGATTGGCGCGATTCTTGCCGGAGCAGATCAAAAGGCCGTGGCAGATATGGAGACAGCAGCCCGGTATGCCGGTTTTGCCTTTCAGATACAAGACGACATTCTTGATGTGACAAGCTCGCTGGAGGTGCTTGGAAAGAAAACGCACAGTGACGAGAAAAATGATAAGACAACTTATGTGACGCTTTTTGGCCTTGACGGGGCAAAGGCGTACGTTGAGAAGCTGTCCTATAAGGCGATAGAGCTTCTTGAAATGCAGAAAGGCGACAGCAGCTTTCTCAAGGCTTTGCTTGAGTGGCTGATTCGCAGAGAAAAGTGATAAAGAGGGGACGCTATGTCGGGTATTTTAGATAAGATACAAAAAGCAAATGATATAAAGAAGATTGATGCTTCCGAGTATGAGGCGCTGGCTCAGGAAATACGCGATTTTATTATAAAGTCTGTCAGCGAAACGGGCGGGCATCTGGCCTCTAATCTCGGTGTTGTGGAGCTTACGATGGCGCTGCATCTTTGCCTGAATTTTCCGGAGGATAAGCTTATATGGGATGTAGGGCATCAGGCTTACACCCATAAAATACTGACGGGGCGCAAGGAAGCTTTTGCGGGGCTCCGTACCTATAAAGGAATGAAATATCAGGGAGGAATCAGTGACCATCTTCCTGTTTACGCAGATTTTGAACTCATTTTATACTAGCCGAAATACAAGGAGGTTATAAATCCACTGTCAACCACTCCGCCGGACATAGCCGGAAAGAAAAAAAAGAGTTTTTTATGTTAATAAACGGGGTTCGATACAAAATTTACTTATTTTTGCAGGGTTTACAGCATTTACAAAAAATACCCCCAATGGAAACC
>USSL01000340.1 GCA_900557175.1 uncultured Eubacteriales bacterium | reverse complement strand
ACAAATGGCCGTGGCATGGGCATTGTGACAGCGACGGGTATGAGGACGGAAATCGGTAAAATTGCAGGCATGCTTGCACATACTCAAAATGAAGCGACGCCTTTGCAAAAGCGCCTTGGGCAGCTTGGGAAAATATTAAGCGCGGCGGCGGTTTTTTTGTGCGCCCTTCTTTTTATCATTGCAGTATGTCAGCACCGAAATATTCCTGAAATGCTGATTACAGCCATATCGCTTGCAGTGGCCGCGGTGCCTGAGGGGCTTCCCGCGGTTGTGACGATTGTCCTTGCTTTAAGTGTGTCGCGAATGGTCAAGGTCAATACAATTATAAGAAGGCTGCCTTGTGTGGAAACGCTCGGCTGTGTCAGTGTTGTCTGTTCGGATAAAACGGGAACGCTGACGAAAAATCAAATGGCAGTCCAGACGTGTTATGCGAAGCTTAAGCTCTGTGATGTCAAAACACTTTCGGATGAACTGTTTATTCAGGGCTTTTGCCTTTGTAATGATGCCGTTTTAGCGGAAAACAGCGAAAGTTTCGGTGATCCGACAGAGCTGGCGCTTCTTTCGATGGCTTTTAGGAGAGGATATTGCCGGGAAGCTTTTGAGCAGCGTTATCCAAGAATCGGGGAGCTGCCTTTTGATTCTTCACGGAAAATGATGACGACTTTCCATAAAAACGGCAGTGGTACTTTACAGTTTACAAAAGGTTCTCCGGATGTTCTTCTCGGCCGGTGCAGCCATATTTTAATTGATGGAAGGGCAGTAAAAATAACACCGTTTCATAAGCAGGATATTGAAAATGCGCTGCGTGTTATGAGCGGCAGGGCGCTTCGAGTGCTTGCGCTTGCAATGAAAACAGGCGCGGTAATGTCTGATGAAGCGGCGGCTGAATCGGGGCTTATTTTTATCGGTATGGCAGGTATGTCGGATGAGGCGCGGCCGGAGGCGGCAGCTTCTGTGGAATGCTTTAAGCAGGCCGGTGTAAAGACAGTAATGATTACCGGAGATTATATGGAAACAGCCTTTGCCATTGCAAGGCAGTTGGGGATTGCGTCGGATAAAGCAGAATGTATGAGCGGCGCCCAAATCGAAGCAGCCGATGAAAAAGAACTGCGGGCGGCAGTTCAAACAAAATCTGTCTTTGCCCGCGTATCGCCGGAGCATAAAATGCGTATTGTGAAGGCCTTTAAGGCTAACGGTGATATTGTGGCGATGACCGGTGACGGCGTCAATGACGCACCGTCGCTGAAAGCGGCAGATATCGGTATTGCCATGGGCAAAAATGGAACTGATGCAGCGCGAAGCGCCTCAGATATGGTGCTTGCTGACGACAAATTTTCAACAATCGAAAAAGCCATCGAGGAAGGCAGAGGCATTTATGCCAATATTAAAAAGTCGGTGCTTTTTTTGCTGTCCTCAAATTTTGGTGAAATTATGACAATGTTTGCAGCAATTACGGCAGGTTTTGCGTCGCCGCTGAAGGCAAGCCATATTTTGTGGATTAATCTCATTACGGATTCTTTGCCGGCACTGGCATTGGGAATTGACAAAAATGATTCAAAAAGCCTGATGGCAAGGCCTCCGAGACCGCCAAAAGAAAGCTTGTTTGCCGGCGGCGGTTTGTTTTTGACATGCTTTTACGGCGCGCTTATTGCCTTTATAAGTCTTGCGGCATTTTTTAAAGTGCCCCTTGATGTTTTAAGAACCGGGGGCGAAGCTGTAACCTTCGGAAATATAACGGCTGTGCTTTCTGACGAAGCGCTGCTGTTTAAGGCGCAGACCTATGCTTTTACGGTACTTGGTATTTCACAGCTTTTTCATGCCGTCGGTATGCGCAATGCGGAAATGTCTGTTTTCAAAATGGGGTGGCGCAGGAGCGGTCTTATGCTTGCGGCACTTTGTATCGGTTTTGCACTGCAGGTTGCTGTGACGGAAATCCCGGTCATGATTGGACTGTTTGGGACTGTCAGACTTTCGGCTGGTGAATGGAGCGGACTTCTTTTATTAAGTATTCTGCCGCTTTTGGCTCACGAATTATTGGTAGGCGCCATGCGGAGAATGGGTGGCAAAAAAGAGACGCTTTACGCATTTTCGGGAAAGTGATAGAATGGAATAAAAATACGGCTTGGAGGGATAGCAATGATTTGTATTAAAAACGGAATGATTTATGATGCAGTGACAAGGCAGCCGTACTGCGGCGATATTTATGCCGCAGACGGAAAGATTACAGCCATTGTAAAGGCGGGAGAAGCTGCCCATGACGGAGAGGACGCCGAAGTTTTTGACGCTTCCGGAAAATATGTTTATCCGGGAT
>USSL01000339.1 GCA_900557175.1 uncultured Eubacteriales bacterium | reverse complement strand
TAGAGCACACGGTTCATACCCGTGGTGTCATGGGTTCAAATCCCTTTTCCGCTACTTCTTTAAAGACGCTTCAAGCGTCTTTTTTTCTTGCCTTTCCTCTCTCCCGGTGCTATCATTAACTTATACAATTAAAGGAGGAGGATTTTATGCGCGTATATATCGCGGACGCTTTTGCTGCAGCGGCTTTCGGCGGCAATCCTGCCGGGGTGGCTTATCTTGATGCGGAAACCACTTTTCCTGCCGAAGCTTTGATGAAAAGTCTTGCCGCGGAATTAAAGCATTCTGAAACAGCTTTTATTCTTCCGCTCGGCAAAAAGCGTTTCCATATCCGCTATTTTACGCCGACGGATGAAGTCGATTTATGCGGTCATGCAACAATCGCATCATTTGCCGTACTGCGCGCCCTAGGCGTCATTGACAGCACACCATGTACAGCTGTGACGGCCGCCGGAGAAATTGATATTACCTTTGACGGTGATACAATACTGATGTCGATGGCGGATGCCGTCAATATTCAGGATTTTGACGCCTCAGAGTCGGCCGCTTTTTATGAGGCTTTCGGTCTTTCGCCATCCGATGGCTATCCGAAGCTTCTGCCGAGAGCTGTCTCGACCGGGCTTCCGGATATTATGCTTTCTGTCAAAGATAAAGATACGCTTATGGCATTAAAACCGAATTTTTCAAAAATTGCCGGCATTTCGCGCAAATACAATGTCGTCGGCTTTCACGTCTTTACGCCGGTGCTAAAAAACGATGTGACTGCCCTTTGCAGAAATTTTGCACCGCTCTACGGCATCAACGAGGAGGCGGCCACAGGCACATCCAACGGGGCATTAAGCAGCTATCTTTACGATTACGGCATGATTTCTGAAAATGAAATCAACACATTTATTCAGGGCGAGGCCATGCAGCGCCCGTCAGTTATTCAAAGCTGTCTTAAAGACGGCAAAATATTTATCGGCGGCACTGCCGTCCTATTATTTGGAGGGGTTTATAATGGTAAAAAATGAACATTTTAATATCCGTTTTGCAGTCAGGGAAGATGTGCCTTTAATTCTTGATTTTATCAAGCGTCTTGCCGACTATGAGCACCTTTTAGATGAGGTTATTGCTACAGAGGAAATTCTTGAACTTTGGATTTTTGACAAGAAAAAGGCGGAAGTGATTATCGCTGAGGAAGACGGCGAGCCTGTCGGCTTTGCACTGTTTTTCCACAACTTTTCGACATTTTTAGGCCGTGCCGGCGTTTATCTTGAAGATTTATTCGTTATTCCTGAAAAGCGCGGCAAAGGCTACGGCAAAGCGCTCTTACAAAAGCTTGCCCAGATTGCGGTCGACAGAGGATGCGGCCGGCTTGAATGGTGGTGCCTTGACTGGAATGAATCCAGCATTGACTTTTATAAAAAGCTTGGTGCCGTTTCTATGGACGAGTGGACGGTTTACAGAATTGCCGGAAATCGCCTTGTAGAATTTTCAAAAGAAGATTAATCAGCTGCACCGGCACGCATACGGGGAGAGCCCCGGCAGATATTATAATTTTTCTGCCAGGGCTCTCATTGTTTTTGCCGCCGCTTCAATATTTTCTTTTGCAAATATACAGGAAACAACAGCCACACCGGCCATATGTGCCCCTGTAAGCTCTGAAATATTGTCTTCGCTGATACCGCCGATGGCAACAACAGGGATATGAACGGCGTCACAGACGCTGTTTAACTGCTCAATTGAAATTTTACTCGTATCCGTCTTTGTCGATGAGCCGAAAACAGCGCCGCAGCCGATGTAATCCGCGCCGGCCGCCTCTGCTTTTATGGCAAGCTCCGGCGTTTTTGCCGTCACGCCGATTATCTTATCACTGCCGAGGATTGCCCGCGCCTTTGCCATATCCATGTCACCCTGACCGATATGAACGCCGTCGGCGCCGCTTCTTTTACAAACGTCGATATTGTCATTGATAATAAGCGGTACGCCGTAAGCATCTGTCACCGCCTTAACTTCCAGCGCTTCTTTTAAAAATTCCTCATCACCGATATGCTTTTCACGAAGCTGTATCATTGTCGCGCCGCCTTTGACGGCAGCTTCGACAGCCTGTGCCATCGTCCGGCCATGAAGCCATGTCCTGTCTGTCACCGCATATAATTTTAAATATTCTTTTTTAAACATCAGCGTTCACCTCATTTAATTATACTTCCGCAAACGCCCTTTTCAACGACGATCTGCGTATCAATTCTTTCTTTAAGTTCTGAAACATGGGAAATAATGCAGATCGGAAGAGCACACGTCTGAACTCCAGTCACTGGAATAATCTCGTATGC
>USSL01000338.1 GCA_900557175.1 uncultured Eubacteriales bacterium | reverse complement strand
ACGACATTCGTATTTTAAATATATCCATCGGCACAAAAGTCACAAGTGAATATGGTGAAGACTCCCTTCTCGTCCGCAGTGTTGACGCCGCATGGGACGCCGGTCTTGTTGTTGTCGCTGCTGCCGGCAATAACGGGCCAAAACCAATGTCCATTACCGCCCCCGGCATCAGCCGCAAAGTTATCACCGTCGGCACCTACGACGATTATGGGCCAGTCTATATCCACGGTAAAAAAGTCAGCTCCTACTCCGGCCGCGGACCGACAAAAAATCTTGTTTTAAAACCCGATATTGTCGCGCCCGGCTCCGATATTACAGCCTGTGCCGCTAAAAGAACTTTTGGACAATACGGCTATGAGAAACGAAGCGGCACCTCCATGTCCACTCCGGTCATCTCCGGCGCCGCCGCCCTCCTCCTTGAAAAATATCCTGCACTGGATAACAATACCGTCAAAAACCGCCTGTGCGGTGCCTGCGATGATTTGGGTTTTGCACACAGCCGTCAGGGCTGCGGCCTTATAAACATCGCGCGGCTTCTTGAACTTTAACAACACACTATATTTACGAAAAAGCAGGTGCAGCATCATAACGCCGCACCTGCCAGACTATTTTATTTTATTAGTTTTCTGCCGTATCACTGCTGCTTTTCCGGCATAACATCAGCATATGTCCGGCACAAAGCCAAAGCATAAGATACAAATAACTGCTGTTCAGAAAATTAAAAATATGTGTCATTATATTTTGATTGATAAAAATATTGATACCAAAGTCAAACAGCATAAAACACACCGGCACAACAAGCGCCGCAGCGCCAACGACAATCAATGCTGTCAGCACCGCCTTATCCGGCACCTTTTTCTGCCTGTTCCTGCCGATATGCCGTATCCGCAAAATAATCCCTGTCAAAAACATCGGCAAGAACATCACAAGCAGCGATAACGACAAATTCTCTCCGACAGCCGCCATCTTTTCTGTCATCGGATAAAGAATATCATAAAATACAAACCACAGCACAATCACCGCCGCATAATTAATCACAATATTTTCTTTATCTTTTCCGGCAAGACTGACAAGCATATGTCCGGCACAAAGCGCCACCGCACTGTAAGCGCCCATACCGAATATACGGGAAAAATTCAGTTTACGATACGCTTCTGCCGCCATTTCCCCGGACAAAGCGTCGATATGCATAAATCTTCCCGATACCATAACAGCAACCACAACAAGCGCAAACATATAGAAAAACAGCAAAACGACATTCAGCTTATATACTATACATGCGCTCTGCTCCGGATATTTTCAATAAAACCGTCCGCTCCGAGAATCACACCAACAAAAAACAGCGGAAGCACATAGACAATCCATTTTCCTGCAATACCGCCCGCCCCAAGCTGAAACTTCTCAAAGAATCCGGTTCCGTAAACCACATACCACAAAATCAAAATAACTGCAGTCTGTAAAATCACAACAATCCGTTTCATAAACACGCCTCACTTCCTATATCATCTTCATTGCATATCCGCCTCTGAAAAGAACAATTCACCCTCATATCTCTCATCATCAATGCGGTTTAAATCAACAACCCATATTTCAGGATTCAGGTTTTCATTCTGAGAAAATTTTCTGTAAAAATAATAATCCTCATTCATTCCAAGAGAAGTCAATGTTGAATTTCCTGTTTTCATTTTTCTTAACAACTTTCCTGACTTATTATAAATCTTTGTTGTTCGTTCATCACGATTGACCGCCTCAAAAAGAACAGCTTGGCGATTATCGCAAACCACATATTTATCATTCACATAAACATGTGTATCAAAAGGAATATTTCCCTCACCGACTTTCTTACCGCTTAAATCAGCCAATGTCACTTTCTGATTTTTATGTCGTTCCATAAGTTCATCATAGCTTCCTGTTTCATCACCTTCTAGCGTTTCAAAATAAGCAAGCTGATTATCAAATATCATCGGATTTCCAAAAACATACCCGTCGGCTTTACTTGTTTTCTTACTTTGTATATTATAAATTATTGTATCCGAAAAAATATCTGTTTCAGATATTTTCATATATATATAATTTCCATAAGCCATCATATGATTGATCTGCCCAAATTCTCCATATTTTTCATAAATAACTTCCGATTTTCCCGTCATTTTATCAATATTGTATCTTTCTACCCAAAACCTTGAATTGTCTCGTTTATCTTTATTTTTTTCATAATAATCCGGACTATCCAAAAAATCCGAGAAAGAAATATAAATATAGCCGCGATGCACCATCATATCAAGCATCAATTCTTTCGGCTCAAGGATTTTTTTTCGTTC
>USSL01000337.1 GCA_900557175.1 uncultured Eubacteriales bacterium | reverse complement strand
TTTCTGTATCAGTCAGGCCGATAAGCTCACTTTCTCTTATAATATGACTTGCATTAAAATTGCTGTTATCACTGTTAATAAACTTTCCTGAATCATGAAGCGCCACAGCGACCTGCAAAAGCAGGCGGTGTCTGTCTTTTAAGCCAGAAAGCTTCTTTGTGCCGTCAAAAAGTGACTTTGCAATCATTTCCACATTATCTACATGGGCTGCATCGCTCTGATAGCGCGCCGCAATATTCTGTACATTGTTTAAAATATCCTTCGTAAAATCATGAGCCAGCAAAAACCGCTCGACCTTCTGACTGTACTCCAGCGCCATGCCGTCGCACAAATCGGAATCTGCCTCCCATATCGTCACAGCCGATGTTCTGTCCAAAATATTTTTATAAACGATGGCTGCCGGCACAAGCACTGTCGCAAGCTCATACGGCACCCCATACTGCCCTGCAATATGCTCCGGTGTTTCAAGTTCAAGCAGACGGCTGTAAAACTTTTCAAACTGATTTCTCGTCAGCGACGCCTTACCGTTGTTTTTATTAATATAGTGAATCATCGAAGAAAATTCTTCGCCGACAATAATGGCATGTTTAATCTTCCGGGATTTAAAGTCCGCACCGCGAAATGCCTGAATATTGTTATCTACAAATTCCTGAATAACATTGGAAAAATTTGACGTATGTCCTTCAAGGGATGAAAGCATTTCACGGATACGCAATGCCCCGATACGGATATTTTGGCTAAGCTGCAATGTCCCGGCCTCAAATACCGACACCTGGAGACTTCCGGAGCCTAAATCAATAATAATTGCCCCCTCTTTGATCAGCTGCTCAAAATTTTCCATTTTAAAGGCAATGGATTTAAACACGAGAAAGCGCTGCTGTGCATTGCCCATCTGACTGACCTTAAGACCGGTACGCACCTTAATCTGATCAAGGACAAGACTTCCGTTGTCCGCTTCTTTTAAGGCACTGCCGCCGTAGGCAACGTAATCATCCACCCTATATTCTTCAAGCTTTAATTTAAACTTTTTCAAAACATCGCAAAGCTCATTTACCTGCTCATAGCCGATGCTTTTGTCTGAATAAGCGCTGCTGCCCAGATCAAGCATATATTTCACGCAGTCCAGCTGTCTTATACCGATGCGCTTTCCAATTTCATAAACTTTGAGCACAAGCTCTTTTGAACCGACCTCTATGGCCGCATATGTTTTTAATGCCATATTTTCACCCCTTTACTTACCGCTGCGCCTCCGGCGCCACACCGATGAGATGATGGATAAACTGTTTTGCTGTTCTTCCCGACAGTCCGCCGTGCATCATTTCCCAGCGCACAGCTTCCGTCTCAATCGTCTTTTCGTCCATTGAAATATGAGCCCGCGCCGCCAGTGCTTTTGCAATATTGATATATTCCTTCTGACTCGGCGCGCCATAATAAATGCTCTCGCCGAAGCGCGTCGCTAAAGACAGCTTTTCCTGCACGGAATCACCGCCGTGGACATCGTCGCTGCTCTGCTTTCTGTCTGCCCACGTTTCCCGGATTAAATGACGTCTGTTCGATGTAGCATAAATAAGTACATTATCCGGCTTCGTCTCAAGTCCGCCCTCAATGACAGCCTTTAAATATTTATATTCAATTTCAAACTCCTCAAAGGATAAATCGTCCATATAAATAATAAATTTATAATTTCTGTTTTTTATCTGGGCAATAATATTTGAAATATCTTTAAACTGATGCTTATACACTTCAATCATTCGAAGGCCGTCTTTATAATATTCATTTAAAATCGCTTTAATGCTTGTCGATTTTCCGGTACCGCTGTCACCGTATAAAAGGACATTATTGGCTTTTTTACCCTTGACAAAAGCCTCTGTATTAGCTACAAGTTTTTTCTTTTGAAGCTCATAACCGACAAGGTCTGAAAGAAGCACCTTTTCCGTGCGCGTAATCGGAAGAATGGTTGTCTTCGGATTATTTTCCTCAAGCTTAAAGGCACGGTGCAGACCAAACTTTCCAACGCCGTAAGCCTTATAAAATGATGTCAGCGCACCGTACATTTTCTGTACATCCTCCGCTTTTGAAAGACTCTCATTGAGCTTTTCGATATTGTCTCTCAAGCCGTGGCTGTAAACAACACCGGTGCCCCGGCATCCTTTAAAATTGCTCATAAGTCCAAGAAAGCGGATATTTAAAAGCTTTTCTGCGCCTGCCCAGTCATAGTGGTAGGCTTCCTTAAAAATTTCAAGGTCATGGCAGGCAAGTGTACTTAAGCTTCCCTCAATGGCGCCCCGCTTTTCACAGGCCATGCTAAAGGCATTCTCATTTGTTGTGAGCACATATGTAAGATAAC
>USSL01000336.1 GCA_900557175.1 uncultured Eubacteriales bacterium | reverse complement strand
GAGAAGTGAATAAATTCTTGAGGGAACGCATGAAGGCGATTTTGATTGATGGATATACAGTACCAGGAATTACTGCAAGATATGCAATTCAGAATCCATTGAGTTATAATCGGGAAATTGGAGGATATGAAAATGCCAGCGTATGACGAAAGCTATTTAGATGGTATGCTTATGAAGACAAGGTATCTTTTTAAATTGATTGGTAGAAATTGTCTTGATCCATTTTCGGTGATTACTAATTATATGAAGAGCGATTACAGAAAATATATGGATATGGGGAATCCGCTATATCTAAATAAGACACCAAAACAAATTATGGAAGAACTGGATATACGTATTCAAAATGACCATGAGATAAGTGAGAAATACGATGAGTTTATATTAGAGTGGATGGCAGATATTTATGTATATATGCAGTGGGAATACAATCTTTCATCAGCAATGATAGTAGAGCAGATACCACCAGAGAGCTTATATCAGAAATATTATCCACTACATGAAACTTCTATTGAGAATGGAGTTAGAAAATTGTTAAATAAGTAAAGGATGCGTAGATGCGCATCCTTGTTGTGTTTTTATGGACGATTGTAAAAGTATCTTTTTGTCTCGCCACCTCAAGACCTGGCTGCCATAAATAATCAGATAGCCAAGACCGGCATTGGCAGCGAGAAATTCGCCGATAATGACGCCGACAAGGCACAGACCGACGTTGATTTTCATGGCGCCGATCAGTGCCGGAAAGTTTTCGGGTAAAACAACTTTGACAAGAATATCTTTTTTGGTGCCGCCCAGCGTACGCACGAGAAGAATTTTATCAGGATCGGTTGTTGTAAATGCTGCGTAAAGATTAATAATTGTTCCGAAAACGGCAAGCAAAATAGCGCAGACAACAATTGTGTTCATGTTGTTGCCAAGCCATACAATAAGAATCGGCGCCAGAGCTGTTTTCGGAAGACTGTTTAGGGCAACAAGGTAAGGTTCTAAGACATCAGATATTTTCTTATTCCACCATAAAATGATAGCTGTGATGATACCGAGGATAAGAACAAGTAAGAAGCTTACAAAAGTTTCAAACAGCGTGATGCCCATATGCATAAAAATGGCGCCGCCGGGAAGCAGAGAGACAAAGGCGGCTGCGATTCTTGACGGACTGCTGAAGATAAAAGCGTCAATAAGGCCTGTTCTGGCTGCGATTTCCCAAAATACAAATATAAAAATAAATATAAGAATACGATATAAGGTGATAAGATGACGGCTGCGTCTGTGGCGGCGCATAAATTCAGTCTGTGTCATGTTTTGTGATGGCTTATTTTTCTTCATGAAGTTCACCCCACAATTCGTTGAAATAATTTCTGAATTCAGGTGCATTTCTTGCTTTTAATGGCGTTTTTTCTTTGAGTGTCAGATGAATCGGTACAAGCTTTTTGATAGTACCCGGCCGTTTTGTCAGAACAATGACGCGGTCACAGAAGCTGATGGCTTCGGAAATATCGTGAGTGACTAAGACGGCGCTTTTATTTTCGCGGCGCAGTATACCGTAGATATCTTCGGAAACTGAAAGCCGTGTCTGAGAATCGAGGGCGGAAAACGGCTCATCTAAAAGCAGAAGCTTTGGCTCAAGTGCCAGTGTGCGGATCAGTGCGGCACGCTGGCGCATCCCGCCGGAAAGCTGGGAAGGTTTTGCGTTTTTAAAGGCGTCAAGACCGTAATCGGTCAGCATCTTGTCGATGAGCACTTTTTTGGCCTCGGACATTTGATGACGTATTTCAAGACCGAGAGTAATATTTTTATAAACAGAACGCCACTCAAAAAGATGGTCTTTTTGCAGCATATAACCGAGCGCGGTCTCATTGGCGTTTGTTGTTGCTGTATGAACACGGATTTGTCCGGCCGTCGGTGTTAATAGGCCGAAAATCAGAGAAAGAATCGTCGATTTTCCGCTGCCGCTGGGCCCTATAATTCCGAGAAATTCATTTTCATAGACATCGAAGGAGAGATTTTCGACAGCCTTCGTTTCGCCGGAAAGTGTGTGATAGGAAAAGTCCAGCTTAGAAATCTCCAAAACCTTATTCATCGGGCAGCCTCCTACAAAGTATATATAACTATACTATGATACTAAGGTCAAAAGGTCAAAAATCCGGGCAAGCTTGCTTGCACGGGATTTTTAGACCTTGGGATCGCCAAAAACATGAGTAAGCTTCGCAGTCGCGTGGCTTTGCCTTGCGGGCATGTACTTCCAAAATCCGTCCGCTGTGCGTCCGTCGTGCTCCGCACTTGAAAATTTTGTCAGTTTCGCCCCGGCAAAAGTAAATGCCTGCTTTGCAGCCGCTTCCTTTTGCCTTGCGGGCTGTAAA
>USSL01000335.1 GCA_900557175.1 uncultured Eubacteriales bacterium | reverse complement strand
TTATGGTATGGCTGCTTTGCTGACGCCTGTTTACCGGCGGCTTCAGGGAAAAAATATGTTTGTTCGCGGAGGGACTTATACGCTCTGTATTTTTGCTGCCGAGTATGCCACCGGTGCCGCACTTAAAAAGCATCACCGGTGTCCGTGGGATTACAGTGAGAAGCCTGCCAATATTAACGGATTGATTACGCTTTCCTACACGCCTCTATGGTTTTGTGCCGGATTGTTTTTTGAAAAACTGCTGTCTTACGCAAAGGCTGATTCAAAATAATGTTGATTATTCTAAAAAAGAAGCTTCCGCGGAAACTTCTTTTTTCTTTATTTAACGTCAGTGGGCAAGGGGCAACACGCCCTGTTCACTGACGCTATCAATTCTATAGATACCTATCGTCTTACAGATTATTTTGAATATCCAAAATTCTTATTTAAATCTATTATTTTTTTACTTTTTTTTATTTTTATTGTAATGCATGGCTTATTCTTAATTTTATCCCAAATTGCTTTTATTACCCATCCAAAAGCTATGACACTCCACAATGCAGGAATCCAAATAATTAAAGCTATGGATAGTATCATTTCGATTGCGTCTCTTTTCATCTATTTTGGAAAAGCTTTCCACACTAAAATTATTTTTAAAATACCTTTTTTGATCTTCTCCATAAACCTAATCCTCCCGTGCTTTTTTTCATTATATCGCTTTAAACTTCATATGTCCACTCATAGTTTTATTGAAAGCACACACACACAATGGTATACTATAAGCAATGCTAATGCTGCTGTACGCAGCAATATTTTCAGGAGGTAGTTTTTATGAAACACACATTAAAAAATGATTTTCTTACAATGACTGTCGATGAAATGGGCGCAGAGCTTGTTTCTGTGACAAAGGACAACAAAGAATACATATGGCAGGGAGACGAAGCTTTCTGGCCACGCCGAACACCTGTCCTTTTCCCGATTGTCGGAAGTCTTAAAAATAAGGAATTTATCCACAATGGCAAGGCTTACCCAATGAACCAGCACGGCTTTGCCCGCGATATGGCTTTTACTTTAAAAGCCCACACGGAAAACGTTCTTTTGTTCAAGTTATCCTCCAACGAAGAAACGCTTGAAAAATACCCTTTCCCTTTTGTTTTTGAAATCGGTTACTTTTTGTTTGACAATCATCTGACAGTGACATGGACAGTTAAAAATACCGGCAATGATACAATGTATTTTTCCATTGGCGCTCATCCCGGCTTTACATGCCCGCTCAATCCTGATGAAAAACAAAGCGACTATTTCCTTGACTTCCATACAAACGGTAATCTGACAACAAGCCGTATCGGTGATGGCGGCCTCGTTGCTTCTTACAACCATCCGGTTGAACTGGAAAATGGTCTTGTAAATATTCATGAACATCTTTTTGACAATGATGCGCTTATCATTGAAAATAATCAGTGCCACTGTGTCAGCCTTTTAACACCGGACAAAAAGCCTTATGTCACTGTTGACTTCGATGCACCTATTTTTGGTGTGTGGTCCTGCGTCGGCAAATGTGCACCTTTTGTCTGCATTGAACCATGGTACGGCCGCTGTGATGCTGCAGATTTTAACGGCGAATTAAAAGACAGGGCTTACGGCAACAGCCTCGCTTCCGGTGCCGGATTTACTGCAGAGTATACAATCACTTTTAACTAATTTTTTATGAGGTCGTTTTTATGATATTAGAAACTAAAAGACTAATTTTACGCCCCTGGCTGGAATCTGATGCCGAAAGTTTGTATCAATACGCAAGCTCACCAAAAGTCGGCCCTATCGCCGGCTGGCCTGTCCACACAAGTGTCGAAAATAGTTTAGAGATTATCCGCACCGTTTTATCGGCCCCCGAAACCTATGCCGTCATTGACAAAGAAAGTGACCGTGCCATTGGATGTGTTGGTATCATGATTGGCAAAAACAGCAATATTGAGCTGCCCAATACAGAAGGGGAGATCGGTTACTGGATTGGTACCCCTTATTGGGGCAAAGGACTGATTCCCGAAGCCGTCCATGAACTGCTCCGCTATGCTTTTGAAGAATTACAGCTTCAAAAAATATGGTGCGTCTATTTTGACGGTAATAATAATTCAAAACGTGTTCAGGAAAAATGTGGATTTCAGTACCAATTCACAAAAGAAAACGTTCATTGTTCCCTCCTAAATGACATGAGAACAGAGCATATATCCTGTCTGACAAAAGAACAATGGATGCGGCGGTAAATGGAGGTTTGTCAATGTGTTTGTACTTGCGCGTCCGAGGATGTCATGAATTTTTTGTGACATCTAACCATCATACACGCGGCATTGCTCGTGCGCTTCACGTATGGTTTTGTTTGCGATGC
>USSL01000334.1 GCA_900557175.1 uncultured Eubacteriales bacterium | reverse complement strand
AAGCTTAAAGGCGCGGGCCATGGCGGCAACATCGCCTGCAGTAGCGATGGCAGTGTTAGCCATGACGGCGGCAGCACCCAGTTCCATTGCTTCACATGCCTGTGACGGACGGCCGATACCGGCGTCAACAATAATCGGAAGGTCAATTTCTTCCGCAAGTATTTTTACAAAATCTCGTGTAAGCAGTCCTTTGTTGCTGCCGATTGGCGCGCCGAGGGGCATGATGGCTGCTGCACCGGCATTTTGCAATGCTCTTGCGGCCGCAAGGTCGGGCATCATGTAAGGCATGACGATAAAGCCTTCTTTTGCAAGAATTTCTGTCGCTTTGACTGTTTCAAAATTATCAGGCAGAAGATATTTTGAATCGTGGATAATTTCAACCTTGACAAAATTGCCGCAGCCAAGTTCTCTTGAAAGGCGGGCGATACGGACCGCTTCGTCGGCATTGCGGGCGCCGGATGTATTTGGCAGAAGGGTAATGCCATCGGGAATATAGTCAAGAATATTTTCACGGCCGCCGGCATTAGCGCGGCGCAGGGCGAGTGTTGCCATCTGGACGCCGCCGTTTTCAATGACGGTACGTGTCATTTCTAAAGAAAATTTTCCGGAGCCTAAAATAAAGCGGGAGTTAAATGTATATCCTCCGATAATTAATGGATCGTTCATGATGTATTCCTCCTTAAGTTGTATCAATGATTATGGTTGTGTTATGCCGTGCAGCAGGCGGAGCACCATATTGGCTTCGTGGCCGGCGCATATCTGAACGCGGGGAGCACTCAGGCGGCCGTGGACAGAAACATCGGTTATGCCGTCCCCACACATATAAAGCCGTTTCAGCGGATGCTTTGTTACAATAGTGTTGGCGCTTTCAAAGCCAGCCATGCCGGAGCCGGAAATAATGATTGTATCTTCGAGCTGCGACAAAAGTGTACTCACAAGTTCAGATTTACATTCCGGTTTATCAAAGGCTTCACAGACAATAGCACAGCCTTTAAAGATAGCGGCAGCATTGGCGCTGTCTATGTATGTATCATAAATTTCAAGTTCAAGCGCCGGATTCAGCGCTAAAAGCTGCTCCTTCATACATTCTGTCTTCTTTCGGCCAAGGTGTGCCGGAAAATAGTGCTGGCGGTTTAAATTGCTTTCGTCAACGGTATCAAAATCAGCGAGTACGAAGTGTCTGATGCCGCTTCTGGCAAGCATCATGGCAATATTTGAGCCGAGACCGCCAAGCCCGGCAATGCCGATTTTAGCTTTAGTATTCATCATCCGCCGCCTACAAAGCAGACGATTTCGAGTGTATCCGCATCGGTGACAAAAACGGTATCAAACTGTGATTTAGGCACGATATTGCCGTTTAATTCGACGGCAACGCGCGCTGTCTGATAGCCGGATTGTACAAGAAAATCCGAAAGCCGTACCGGTGCTTCAAGGTGAAGTGTTTCACTGTTTACTTTCATCATCAAGCCATCCTTTCATGTTCAAAACTTAATTAACAGGGCGCTGAAACATATTTTTAAACACAAAAAGGGACACACCCGCGGTGGTGTGCCCCTTTAATTAAAGTCACGTTTAATTAAGTTAATGAACAGTATTTAATTTTACGGCTTTAACAATACCACAGAATTTAAAAGGTGTCAAGAAGCACCAAATTTTTCAATATGACTGGACACGGCAGAGGAAAGATTATAAAATAAAGAGGATAAACTATAAGATGTGAGGTATAAAAATATGAGACATATGGCAGAAGATACACAGGCAATAATTGTAGACTATCAGGAAAAGCTGATGCCGGTCATGTACGAGAAGGAACAGCTTGAGAAAAATTCGGTTATTTTAATAAAGGGACTTAAGGCACTTGGCGTTCCGATGACATTGACACAGCAGTATACAAAAGGGATCGGCATGACGATTCCTTCAATTTTCGAGGCGGCAGAAACAGAAAGCTTTATGGATAAAACAACATTCAGCTGCTACGATGATGAGGCGATTAAGGCGCGCGTTGACGGCTTTGGCAAAAAGACGGTGATTGTCTGCGGCATTGAGGCGCATATTTGTGTGCTTCAGACTTGTATGGATTTAAAGGCATCAGGCTATGAACCGGTACTCGTTGTGGATTGTATCAGCTCAAGAAAAGCGTCTGACAAGGAAATTGCTGTAAAACGTGCCATCCATGAGGGCATTACAGTGACAACCTACGAGGCTATTTTATTTGAACTGACAAAAAAAGCCGGCAGTGATACATTTAAAACTATTTCAAAGCTTATTAAGTAAAAAGCAGGCGGGTGCAAAAGGCACCCGTCGCAAATAAACAGGCGCGGACAGATGAGCGCGCAAATGAATGGAGGCATTTTATGAGCCGTTATAATATG
>USSL01000333.1 GCA_900557175.1 uncultured Eubacteriales bacterium | reverse complement strand
AAACAAAACCATACGTGAAGCGCACGAGCAATGCCGCGTGTATGATGGCTAGATGTCACAAAAAATTCATGACATCCTCGGACGCGCAAGTACAAACACATCGACAAACCTAAATTCATGGAGGAATGATAGATGACTTTAAATGAGAAATCAGAGTTGATTTTAAATGATATAAAGAAAGAAACCGGAACTAATCCGATTCGGATTTTTAAAAATATGGCCCAAAAAGAATATATTAGTATGCATGGCCCTGAACATCACATACTTGACGGGGCAAGTTTGCTTGTTGCTTATAAAAATGCCGGAGGCGATATAGAACTGGATGCTGCATTAGAAAAGCTTAAAGAGCAAGGCTTGAAAATGCCCGGTGCGATGTGTGGTCTGTGGGGGATTTGCGGTGCAATTACATCAATTGGCGCAGCATTATCGATTATAGATCAAACAGGACCGCTTTCTTCGGATGGCACATGGGGCAATCATATGCAGTTTACGTCAAAGGCAGTCGGTGAACTGGGAAAAATCAATGGTCCCAGATGCTGCAAAAGAGATGCAATGATTGCATTCAAATATGGTATAGAATATGTGAATACGCATTACGGGGTAACATTGGAACAGGAAGAAACGAAGTGTGATTATTCCAGTGTAAATATGCAGTGTATTAAAGAAAGGTGTCCATATTATGAATAAACCAAAAGTCGCATTTATATGTGTGCATAATTCATGCAGAAGCCAAATTGCGGAAGCGCTTGGAAAATATTTAGCATCCGATGTATTTGACAGTTATTCTGCCGGAACCGAAACAAAACCTCAAATAAATCAGGATGCGGTCCGTATTATGAAAGCTTTGTACGGAATAGACATGGAGCAAACGCAGTATTCAAAGCTGATTGGGGATATTCCTAAAGCAGATATAGCTATTTCCATGGGATGTAACGTCGGATGTCCGTTTATCGGGAAAACCTTTGATGACAATTGGGGACTGGATGATCCAACCGGAAAATCAGACAAAGAGTTTTTAATTGTAATCAGGGAAATAGAAGCTAAAATATTGAAGCTTAGAGATGATTTGAGACAGATGCGCTGAGAGGAGAGTATTTATGAAATGTCCGTATTGTGCTTGATAATGGGGCGGCAAATAATTCCCGGACAGTGTACGCCTATCGTTGTGAGGTCTGTAAAAAGATAGTTGTTGATATTCTGTAAATGGCAAATCTTAATTTTAAGAATGGCGGAGTGGGGTGGTGATATTTTTTATGAAAAACATCCTTATACATGGTCTGGGGCAAAATAGCTGCAGCTGGACTTGTGTGAAGAAAATATTAAATACAAAAGGCATGGATGTATTATGCCCGGATTTGTTTGAGATAACAAAAAATTTTTCAAAAGAATATCCGGAAAAAGTCAATTCTGTCATTTTAATTGGTGTCCCTTATAAAGTACCCAAACTGCTTTTTCAACTGCAGTGCAGTATATTTTGCATAATGCCTAAGTCTGTATTTGTAAAGATGGGCGTGGAGAAAAAGGATTTTGTGACCTTGGTACATTCGATGAAGGATTTAAAAATTTCAGAGAAGATTGGTGAAATTAAGTGCAAAACGCTTGTTTTATGTGGTGCTAAAGATAATATAAATATGAAAAGTGCAAAGTTATTTAAGAAAATCATTTAATAGATTTCTAATTATCTCTTTAGATGTTCTTATATGCCGGTATAGCCCGTTGTTCCGGGCTTTTCCGGCACTTTTCATATCGGAAGAACCTCACAAATCTTTTTATTACCCCTCATGTTTTCGCTCTCAAAAGTAGTAAAAGCAGTAGTAAATTCTGCGTACTACTTATGCCGCCTTGGTTTCCTCGGCGCTTTCCGCCGCAGGCTCCGGCTTGGCCTCTGCGGTGGTTTTTGCCTTGGCTTGCAGCCGTTCCATTTCCTCCTGTGCGGAATGGAAAGTAGCGTGGGCGTAATAGTTCAGCGTCATTACAATGTTGGCGTGTCCCATGATGTACTGCAATGCCTTGGGGTTCATGCCCGCGTTTGCCATTCTGGTACAGAATGTATGCCGCATGGTGTGCGGCGTCATCACATCGGGCAGCGGCTCCTTGTGGCACTTGTTGTACTTCTTGGCAAGGCACTTGAACATGGCGTCATAGTTGACGGCGGTTTTGGGCAGGCCGTCCCGGTTCAGGAACAGGAAGTCCTTATAACCGTCAACCTCAATGCACCTGCCGTCCCTGCGCTTCTTCAACACGCGCTCAAACGCTTCATAGGCGGCTGCGCTCATAGGCACTTGACGGAATCCGCTTTCTGTTTTTGGCGCTTCGATATAGTAGCCGTCCTCGGTGCTTCTCAAAAGCTGGTGGTCTACATTCACAAACCGCT
>USSL01000332.1 GCA_900557175.1 uncultured Eubacteriales bacterium | reverse complement strand
CGGATTAGCACGGCGCAGAAGGTAAGCTTTTGCTTGCCGGATTAACACGGTGCAGATGATGACGGCGCGGCGCGCCGAAAAATTTATACAACGGAGGCAAACAATGGATAATGCCATAGTAATTTTAAAAAAAGGTCAGGGACGGATTCTGAAATCAGGCGGAATGTGGGTTTTTGACAATGAGATAGATACAATTACAGGACATGTTGAGGACGGTGATATTGTCATTGTCAGGGACTTTGATGGGTATCCGATGGGAAAGGGCTTTATTAACCGGAAGTCAAAGATTGCAGTGCGGCTTTTAAGCCGCCGTATTGATGCGCAGATTGACAGGGACTTTATGATGAAGCGCGTGAGAAATGCGTGGGAATACAGAAAGAAGGTCATTGATACGTCAAGCTGCCGCCTGATTTTCGGAGAGGCTGATTTTCTTCCGGGACTTGTGGTTGATAAGTTTGAAGATGTTTTGGTTGTGCAGTCTTTGGCGCTTGGTATAGATAAGTTTAAACTGATGATTGTGGATTGCCTGAAAGAGGTGCTTTTAGAGGACGGTATCAGAATCCGCGGCGTTTATGAGCGCAGTGATGCAAAAGTCCGCAAAAATGAAGGTATGGAGCGGGTAAAAGGGTTTATCGGTGAGCCGTTTGATACAGATGTTGAGATTGTTGAAAATGGTGTGAAGTACATCGTGGATGTGAAGGACGGACAGAAAACAGGATTTTTCCTTGATCAGAAGTGCAACAGAGAGGCAATTAAGAAGCTCTGTAAAGACGCTGATGTTTTGGATTGCTTTACACATACAGGTTCATTTGCATTAAATGCGGCGATTGCCGGTGCAAAATCGGTGCTCGGTGTGGATGCTTCGGAGCTTGCGGTTGCACAGGCAAGAAAAAATGCGGCTTTAAATCAGTTGTCGGATGTGGCGCATTTTCAGTGTGAGGATGTGTTTGAGCTTTTACCGGCAATGGAAAAAGAGGGGCGGAAGTTTGATGTTGTTATTTTAGATCCGCCTGCATTTACAAAGTCAAGAAATTCCATTAAAAATGCAGCCAGAGGCTATAAAGAAATTAATTTAAGAGGTATGAAGCTTGTGAAAGACGGCGGTTATCTTGTGACATGTTCATGTTCCCATTTTATGAGCTATGAGCTGTTTACGGAAACGATTAATCAGGCAGCGCGAAATGTTCACAAGCGGTTAAGACAGGTAGAGTTTAAGACACAGGCGCCGGATCATCCGATTTTATGGGCGGCGGATGAGTCTTACTATTTAAAATTCTATATTTTCCAGATTTGCGAGGAATACTAAATGACATATGACGAGATGAAAAGCTATATAGAAGGTGTCGGACGTTTTGGTATTTCGCTGGGGCTTGGGCGTATCAGGGAGCTGCTTTTAAGATTGTCAAATCCGGAAAAAAATCTTCGCGTGATCCATGTCGCGGGAACAAACGGTAAGGGCTCTTTTTGCACGTTTATTTCACAAATTTTAATAGAGGCGGGGTATAAGGTTGGCAGATATATATCGCCAATCTTATATGGCTATAGAGAAAGACTTCAGATTAATCATGAATGGATTGAAAAAGAGGCGGCGGCAGCGCTGATGACACGGCTTAAAACGGTATGTGAGGCAATGGCGGCCGATGGGTTTGAATATCCGACACTTTTTGAAATAGAAACGGCGATGGCGTTTTTATATTTTAATGAAAGAAAGTGTGATTTTGTCGTTTTGGAGGTCGGCATGGGCGGACTTGAAGATTCGACCAATGTGATTGAAAAACCGCTGTTGTCAGTAATTACAGCGATAAGTCGTGACCATATGGCGATGCTAGGCTCTACGATCAGTGAAATCGCCGTACAAAAAGCGGGCATTATTAAAAAGAATTGCCCGGTGTTTACATTTAAGCAGGAAGACGGTGCAATGGCGGTACTGCAGCAAAGGGCACAAGCACTGTCCGCGCCGATGACAGTGGCGGATAAAAATGCTGTTTTAGTTAAAAAGACAGGTCTTTCAAGTCAGTGCTTTGATTATAAATCTTATAAAAATCTTGAAATAAAGATGGCCGGCGTTTATCAGATAGAAAATGCGGCGGCAGCAGCAGAGGCAGCAGAGATTTTGATGTCTTTGGGCATTTCAATCAAGCGTGAGGCTGTTTATGCCGGCTTAAAGAAGGCTGTATGGCATGGCCGGTTTGAGGTGCTTTCTGAAAAACCATATGTGATTGCAGACGGTGCCCATAACGAGGGCGGGGCAATAGCACTGAGAGAAAGTATCGACACGTATTTTAAAGGAAAAAGGCTGATAGGTCTTGCTGGTGTTTTTGCAGATAAAGATTATGAAACGATTTTGAAACTGCTGATGCCGTATTTTAAGCGGCTGTACACACAT
>USSL01000331.1 GCA_900557175.1 uncultured Eubacteriales bacterium | reverse complement strand
CTGGACAGCCTGATTAAGGCTGCCGGCGGCACATCCCGGTCGATGGTTTATGACCATTTTGATGATTTACAAAAAATGCTTGAGCGATTAAGCAGTCAGGAGAATATGGAGGGCAAAAGGTTTCAGGCGATAAGAAAGCAGCTTTTTGTCACTTTAGTGTAGGATTATGCAGAAAAAAACAGTGATGCCCGGCGAGGCGGGACAGCGCTTTTCCAAGTTTTTGGAAAAGTATTTCAAAGAAGCGCCTAAAGGGTTTATTTATAAAATGCTTCGAAAGAAAAATATTACGTTAAACGGCAAAAAGGCCGATGGTACGGAAAAACTCCAGCCGGGCGATGAGATAACGTTCTGGCTTGCCGACGAGACAATAACAAAGTTTGCCGGGACGAAGACGTTTTGCCGTGTCAGTCATGCGCTGGATATTATTTATGAGGATGAACATATGCTCCTTTTAAATAAGCCGGCAGGGATTTTGTCTCAAAAGGCAAAGCCAGAGGATGTATCTGTCAATGAGCAGGTCATTTCCTATCTTCTGGACAGCCATTTTCTGACAGAGGAGGCACTTTTAAGCTTCAGGCCGTCGATTGTCAACCGGCTTGACAGAAATACGAGCGGTCTTATTGCAGCAGGAAAGACGATGGCGGGATTGCAGCAGCTATCCGCACTTTTTAAGGACAGGACAATGCACAAGTATTATCTGTGTCTTGTAAAAGGAAAGATTACTGAAAAGAAGGTGCTTGAGGGCTATCTTATAAAGGATGAACGACACAATACGGCGCGTCTTGTGTCTGAAAAGACATCGTCTGCGGATTATATAAAAACAGTTTATGAGCCGCTGGCAGCTGCAGGAAATCTGACACTTTTAAAGGTGCTTTTAGTAACCGGGCGAACTCATCAGATCAGACTTCACTTATCTGGTGAAGGCCACCCGATTATCGGAGATTATAAGTATGGTGATGCAAAGCTGAATGATTATTTTAAAGGGAAATATCATTTAAAGCACCAGTTGCTCCACGCTTACGAGCTTTGTATGCCGCCGCTTTCGGGCGCACTTTCTTCTGTGTCTGAAAAGACATTTTATGCGCCGCTGCCGCCGCTTTTTGATAAAATATTAAAAGGGGAGGGCTTTTCGTGGCAACATGGAACTCGCGCGGTTTAAGAGGTTCATCCCTTGAAGAACTTATTAACTTTACAAATGAACGCTACCGGACGGGAAGGCTTGCCCTTATTCAGAAAATACCGACGCCGATTAAGCCGGTGCGGATGGATTCGGAGCATAAGCAGATTACCCTCGCTTATTTTGAACAGCGGAGTACTGTCGATTATATCGGCGCTGTTCAGGGCATCCCCGTATGCTTTGATGCCAAAGAATGTCAGGCAAAAACCTTTCCGATTCAAAATATCCATGAGCATCAGATTGTGTTTATGGAAGATTTTGAGCGGCAGGGCGGCGTTGCCTTTTTAATTATTCATTTTACGGCAGAGGATAAGTATTTTTATTTGCGGTTTGAAAAGCTTGTGACATTTTGGAACAGGTCAAAAACGAGACATATAAAAAGTTTCAAGATGGATGAGCTTGAACCGGAATTTGAGATAAGGAAGGCGGGCGTCTGCCTGCATTATCTTGAAGCTATTCAAAAGGATCTGGCAATGCGTCCGTAAAAATACGCATATGTGTGTTTGATGTCAGATGAAAAGACGTATTTTCGAAAATAATATCCGGCAAAAGTAGCGCTTGACAAAACAGGATGTCTTTTATATAATTTACACTAACTTAGTAACAAATTAGCATGATAAAGCAAGGGAGCGGTGACATGAAGGACAGATTACTGCATACGCCGGAGGGCGTCAGAGATATTTATAATGTGGAATGTGCTAAAAAAAGTGTTTTGGAAAGTAAGCTTAAAGACAGGCTGCGTCTTTACGGTTATGAGGAAATAAGGACGCCGTCTTTTGAATTTTTTGAAATATTTAATACGGAGCGCGGGACAGTCAGTGCCCGTGAGATGTATAAGTTTTTTGACAGGGACGGCAACACGCTTGTGCTGCGGCCGGATATTACGCCGTCGATTGCGAGAGCCGTTTCAAAATATTACGGCGATGAGATGTTTCCGATGCGTTTTTTTTATCTCGGCAATATTTTCAGAAATCATTCAAGCTATCAGGGACGTCTAAAAGAAGTGACTCAGCTTGGTGCCGAATTTATCGGAAGCCGGGAAGCTTCTGCCGATGCGGAAGTTATTGCCGCGGCAGTCGATTTGCTGCTTGAGTCGGGGCTTACGGATTTTCAGATTGATATCGGTCAGGTCGGCTTTTTTAAGGCGCTTGTCAAAGAAGCCGGGCTTGATAGCGATACGGAGGAAGCAATGCGGCTTCTGATCGAGAATAAAAATTATTTCGGT
>USSL01000330.1 GCA_900557175.1 uncultured Eubacteriales bacterium | reverse complement strand
TTAATCGTATGGATGCTCACAGGCTTGTGGCACGGTGCAGGATGGCAGTTTATTTTATGGGGACTTATATTTGCACTTTGTCTGATGGCTGAAAAAGCCGGGCTTTATGGATGGCTTGTGCACCATAAGTTTACAGGACATCTTTATGTTGCCCTTGTGCTTATGGTGAGCTTTGTTATTTTTCAGTCGCCGGCATTAGACGATGCTATTGTGACGCTTCAGGCTATGGCCGGCTTTTTTGGAACCGGTTTTTCTGGAACGGCGGTTTTTTATATTTTAAGAAGCTATGCAGTGATTTTAGCTGTAAGTATCATCGGCGCCATGCCGTTATTTTCAAAGCTTAAGGAAAGATATGGCAGATGTGGCTGGCTGTGGTACTTCAGGGCGGCGTCATGTATGATGATTCTTATATTATGTACGGCTTATCTGACGGATGCCACATATAACCCATTTTTATATTTTAGATTTTGAGGAGGCGCATGATGAAGTATAAAATAGTGAGTGTGCTTTTTGCTCTCCTTATTGCAGGCGGCTTTTTTTTGCACATTTTTTTGCCGGATCAGTCTGTATCTTATGAGGAGCGCAGAAGCCTTGTGCAGTTTCCTTCGGTGAGTGCACCGTCTGTTTTGGACGGACGATGGATGACACAGTTTGATAAATATGTTGCCGATCAGTTTCCGGGAAGGGAAAAACTCCGCACATTAAAAAATGGTACAGAGCTGTTTGTATTCGGCAAGCAGGATGTGAGCGGCATTTATGAAAAGGACGGCGGACTTTATGCCAATGCGGCGCCGTCAGAGACTGCTGTTGCGGGGTTTGCCAAAAAACTTGCTTCGCTTGGGGCAGAGATGCCGGAAAATATGTCTGTGTATTATGCGGTTATTCCTGATAAAAGTACATTGATTGATGCGGGAATACACCCGGTTTATAAGACGGATGACGTTTATGATGCGATTTCGGAAGCCTTTTGCAGCAGCGGAAAAAAAGCGCAGCCGCTGCATTTTGAACAATTGCTTTCGTCAGAGGATTTTTATAAAACAGATATTCACTGGCGGCAGGAAAGACTTTGGCCGGTCGTAGCATATCTTGCAGAAATGATGGGATTTTCCGGCACGGCGGATGTTGAAGTTGTGCAAAGGCAGTTTTCCCGGCAGTCGTATGCGCCTTTTTACGGTGCTTATTACGGACAGTATGCGCTGCCTGTAAAGCCGGATACACTTGATTATCTTACAGGCGAGATGCTTGATGCTGTAAAGGTGACGGATAAAACAACAGGCGAGGTGCTTTCGGTGTATAGTACGGACAGACTTGGCGGTATTGACAGTTACGATGTATTTTTAAATGGGGCAGAGGCCTGTATTGAACTTGAAAATGATAAGAGCCTGTCAGATAAAGAATTGATTTTATTCAGAGATTCTTACGGGAGCGCGCTTGCACCGCTGCTTTCACCTTTTTATAAAAAGATAACGATGATTGATTTGCGATATATGCCGTCTTCGATGATTGGTGATTTTGTGACATATGAAAATCAGGATGTGCTGTTTTTGTACAGTACAATGCTTGCAAATCAGAGCGGTCTGCTGAAATAAAAACACAAAAAAGTTTTATAATTTACAACTTTACTCTTTAAAAGTGAAGGGCACTGTGGTACAATAACTTCATTCTAAAATTTTTTGGGAGGAATCACAGATGAAAAAAGTCGTAAAATTTGGCGGAAGCTCATTGGCAAGTGCACAGCAGTTTATGAAGGTTGGGGAAATTATACGTAAAGAAGATTCGAGAAGATATGTCATACCAAGTGCGCCGGGCAAAAGATATGCCGATGATACAAAAGTGACCGATATGCTTTACGAATGTTATGCGATGGCTGAGGCCGGGGAGGATTATACGGCGTTTTTAAATAAAATAAAATCGAGATATGATGAGATTATCGGCGGACTGGGACTTGAACTGTCGCTGGACGTAGAGTTTGAGACGATTCATGAAAATTTTGAAAAACAGGCCGGTGTTGATTATGCGGCGTCAAGAGGTGAATATTTAAACGGTATTGTGATGGCATCTTACCTTGGTTTTGAATTTGTTGATGCCGCCGATGTCATTTTCTTTAAAAAAGACGGCAGCCTTAATGAAGAAAAGACAAATACAGCGATTGCAAAGCGGCTTAAAAAAACGGAATATGCAGTCATTCCGGGATTTTACGGTGCAGCGGAAAACGGCCGGATTAAGACGTTTTCAAGAGGCGGTTCAGATATCACAGGTTCTCTTGTGGCAAAGGCAATTCAGGCAGACCTTTATGAAAACTGGACGGATGTCTCAGGCTTTCTTGTGGCGGATCCGAGAATCATCAATAATCCGGAAGTTATTGAGAGTATTACGTATAAAGAGCTTCGTGAGCTTTCCTATATGGGGGCG
>USSL01000329.1 GCA_900557175.1 uncultured Eubacteriales bacterium | reverse complement strand
TTGAAGCACCGTTATTCCATATTGCAGCAAATGCCGGTCTTGAGGGCGCTGTCATCATCAATAAGGTTAAGGAAAGCGAAGTCGGTGTTGGTTTTGATGCATTAAAGGGCGCTTATGTCAACATGATTGAAGCTGGTATCATTGATCCTGCGAAAGTTACAAGAAGCGCACTTCAGAATGCAACAAGTATTGCTTCTACATTGCTTACAACAGAATCTGTTGTGGCAGATATTAAAGAAGATGTGCCTGCTCCGGCAATGCCACAGGGCGGCATGGGCATGATGTAATCTGCTTTATTAAAAATTTTCAGGCTGTCATCCGGCACAATGCCGGACGGCAGCTTTTTTGTGACATAGGAAATTGCTTTCTATGTCACAAAAAATACACCTTGCGTACTGTAATCTTAAAAAATTATAAAATTCAGTAAAAGCCTTTATTTATACATGAATATTGTGTATAATAAACGAAAGCCTTGCGGCAATACGAAAGACCTACGGAGGGATGATTCATGAACGAAAATTCGGGAGATGTATTTTCAGAAGTGCTTGTGAAGCGCAAGATGACTTCAACGAATTATTTGGCAGTGCTTGCCGGTGTGCTCGGTGCAGTAATTATCACCGCGGCAATCTTTTTATTTCTGCCAACATTTTTAATTTTGGCACTGCTTGTATGGTTTGGTGTCTATTTTCTTGTAAATCTTCAAAAGGTAGAGTATGAATATATTTTTACATCGGGCGATTTGGATATCGACCAGATTACAGGAAATTATAAGAGAAAAAGAAAGCTTGAACTGACAGGCGATATGATTGAGATTGTAGCGCCGGAAGGCTCTCATGAGCTTGACGATTATAACCGCGGACAGTTTAAGGTTTATGATTTTTCATCAAGAGATACATCGAAAAAACGCTTTGTCATTATTGCCAATTCAGGAAGTTCTCACATAAAAGTATTTTTTGAACCGACAGAAAAGATGATTGACAATATGTGGAAGTATTCACCGAGACGTGTAAAGAAGTATTAATATACGCAGCCGGGAAGACAGGGTTATCTGTTTTTCCCGGCTGTTTTTATTGTACGGGAAATCTGCTTCTAATAAATAAGATAAGTAATATTAATACATAATGTGTTGACTTTTTCAGACACATTTGATAAACTTTTGTAAAAATTAAGAAAGTGAGGATGAGATTGTGGGTAAGATTATAGGTGAGGGCATTACATTTGATGACGTTTTACTTGTGCCTGCGTATTCGGAGGTTATTCCAAATCAGGTGGATATTACAACACACTTGACAAAGAAAATTAAGCTGAACGTGCCTCTGATGAGTGCAGGTATGGATACAGTAACTGAACACAGAATGGCTATCGCGATGGCAAGACAGGGTGGTATCGGCATTATCCATAAAAATATGTCAATCGAGGCGCAGGCTGAGGAAGTGGATAAGGTAAAGCGTTCGGAAAATGGCGTTATTACAGATCCATTTTATCTTTCTCCTGAGCATACATTAGCAGATGCCAACGAACTGATGGCAAAGTTCCGTATTTCCGGCGTGCCGATTACAGAGGGCAAAAAGCTTGTCGGTATTTTGACAAACCGTGACTTAAAATTTGAGACAGATTTTTCTAAAAAGATTCGCGAGAGTATGACTTCCGAAGGGCTTATTACAGCCAAAGAGGGCGTGACATTAGAAGAAGCAAAGCAGATTCTCGGTAAAGCCAGAAAAGAAAAGCTTCCGATTGTCGATGATGATTTCAATCTTAAAGGACTTATTACAATTAAGGATATTGAAAAGCAGATTAAATATCCGCTTTCAGCAAAGGATGCCCAGGGACGTCTTTTATGCGGCGCAGGTGTCGGTGTGACAGCAGACATCATGGACAGAATTGCCGCACTTGTCAAGGTACATGTAGACTGTATCGTTATTGACACGGCACACGGCCATTCAGCCAATGTACTCCGCGTTGTCCGTCAGGTTAAGGAAGCTTATCCGGATCTTGATGTCATCGCAGGTAATGTTGCAACGGCAGAGGCAACAAAGGCTCTGATCGAAGCCGGGGTTGATGCAGTAAAGGTTGGTATCGGACCGGGTTCTATTTGTACAACACGTGTTGTTGCAGGTATCGGTGTTCCTCAGATTTCAGCCGTTATGGATGCTTACAGCGTTGCTAAAGAATATGGTATTCCAATCATCGCCGACGGCGGTATCAAGTATTCAGGCGATGTCACAAAAGCGATTGCTGCAGGCGCCAATGTTTGTATGATGGGCAGTATTTTTGCAGGCTGTGACGAAAGTCCGGGAAGCTTTGAACTTTATCAGGGAAGAAAGTATAAAGTTTACCGCGGCATGGGCTCAATTTCTGCAATGGAAAACGGCAGTAAAGACCGTTACTTCCAGGAAGGTGCGAAGAAACTGGTTC
>USSL01000328.1 GCA_900557175.1 uncultured Eubacteriales bacterium | reverse complement strand
CCTTTACAGGACTTGGCGCGCCGTACTGGGATCAGTATGCGAGAGGCGCTATCGTCGGATTGACAAGAGGTTTTAACTACAGACATCTTGTCCGCGCAACGGTAGAATCTCTTGCTTATCAGACATATGATATTTTGAAAGCGATGGAAAGTGATGCCGGTGTGAAAATGGAGGCGCTCAGAGTGGACGGCGGCGCTTCAGCCAATAACTTCCTGCTGAAATTTCAGGCAGATATTTTAAATGCAAAGGTACTTCGGCCGAAATGTATTGAGACAACAGCGCTTGGTGCGGCTTATCTTGCAGGTCTTGCAGTCGGCTATTGGAAAGACAAGGAAGAAATTAAATCCAACTGGGAACTTTCGGTGACTTTTGAACCGTGGATGGATGAAAAGGTTCGGGAAAAGAAGCTTGCCGGATGGCAGAAAGCAGTCAAATGTGCTTTTGGCTGGGAAGAAGCGTAAATAAGAGAGGCGGTGGCGTATATTCATTAAACGCACTTAGAATTTTATATGCGGCGATTGTTATAGCGATAGTGCCAAGTATTGTGATTTATATGCTGTTCCAGGAACAGATCATATCAGGACTTACAGCAGGCGCTGTCAAGGGGGAATAAATATTTGTTTAACAAAAAACGTGTAAAGGAACAAAAACTTCCTTACACGTTTTTTTGTGCTACTTATGAATTTTAAGATAAAAGCCAGTCAATTAAATTTAATGCTTTGATTCCGTCGTAGGAAGTGATATAGCTCTTATCCATTGATAATACAATCTTTTCATAGTTATCCTGTATCATACGTAATGGCCGTAGTTCGCGTTCGCGGGTTTCGGGAGAGAGCATACTTTCGGTTACTTGTATATATAATTTATCATTTGGCTTTTCGGCGATAAAATCGACTTCCGTTTCTCCAATTTTTCCTATATAAACGCGGTAATCACGTCGGATTAATTCGAGAAAGACGATATTTTCGATAATATGCCCTCTGTCTGCGTCACGATAACCAAGAAGCATGTTGCGAAATCCCATATCAATGATATAGTTCTTTTTTAAAGTTTTTAGTAATTGCTTCCCTTTGACGTCATATCGGCCGACGGGGAAGAATATAAATGCATTATGCAGCAGAGAAATATATTTGTCTACAGTCGCGCCTGCAATATTTTTTCCGTGCCTGTTTTGAATATCGCCCTCGTGAGATAAGATGTTGCCTATATTGTTCGGTGAGGTGATGCTTCCTATATTCGAACAAAGGAACAGCATAATTTTTTGCAGCATATTTTGAGAAAGCTGCTGATTGCGCTGAAGGATATCCCGAAGTACGACTGTTGAGTAAATGCCCTCCAAAGCCTGATTGCTTCTGGCTTCATTAAAACGGTATTCCCGCAGAATAGGCATACCGCCAAATTGAAGATATTTTTGGAATTTTTCTTCTGTTGTAGCAGAAGACGTAAATTCGTAAAAGGTTAAAAATTCTTTAAATGACAGGGGCAGCATGCGTATTTCGATATATCTGCCGGAGAGCAGTGTGGAAAACTCTGTAGAGAGCAGATAGGCGTTGGAACCGGTGATATAAATGTCCACATCATAATCAAGACGGAAAGATTCAATCGCTTTTTCCCAATGTTCTACAACCTGCAATTCATCAAAAAGTAAGTATGTTCTGCCTTTTTTGGGGATACGTTCACTAATGTAATCGTAAAAAGTAAGGTAGTCGGTTAATTCGCGATATCTCAAAGATTCTAAATTCATATGGATAATGTTTGTATCAGCAATGCCATTGTCTGACAAATACTGATGAAACAGATCGAGCAGTGAGGACTTTCCGCACCGCCGTATACCGGTGATGATTTTGATCAAATCGACATCTTTGCTTTGAATAAGTTGGTTTAAGTATTCAGGACGGTTTATAAGTGTGTTCATGAAATACCTCCTAATCCTTTTGGATTTAGTATAACCTAAATTATATAAAAGTCAATAGTTTTCGATATTAAATTCAGAAACTTTAAAAAAAATAAAGTTTTTAAAAATAAAATCAAAAAATCCTCATAAGATACTGATGATTTGTGCAGTGCCTTATGAGGATAAGCTGGTTTGTCCTTATTTTGAAATCAGATGAAGTTTTATTTTTAGAGCTTCCTGTAATGTCTGCGAAAAATTAATACCCTGTTCCAAAGGGGCATTATTGAGCCATGTCGGAATTGTAAATGTTTTTTTACGGAATTTTCAGTGCCTTTTGGCCACTCTTTTGAGTGAAAGGGATTGGAAAAATGACGCTTTTTTACGAAAAATGAAAGCAGTATAGGAAAAATGAAACAACGAAAAAGCCTTGTTTTATGCGGGTTTTCATTATATCCCATATAAAACAAGGCTTCTTATTTAGTCGGAGTAACAGGATTTGAACCTGCGACCTCTCGGCCCCCAGCCGAGCGCGCTAC
>USSL01000327.1 GCA_900557175.1 uncultured Eubacteriales bacterium | reverse complement strand
AAAATTCATGGCATTTAAAATATTCTGATTTTCTTCCAGTTTCATCTGATCGTCAAGCTTTTCATAAACCTCATCTGTTTCCTCAAAACGAAAAATCTTAAGCTCCGGCTCAAGACGGCGCACACAATCAAGACTGTCATTCATACAACCTTTAAGGAATTGAATCACATAAACCGTCAGCCCGTCATTCATCTTCATAATCGCCCGCCCCATCGCCAGCGTCGATTTGCCGCGCGTCTCACCGCAGTATATTTTAACTAAACCTTTTTCCAATTATATCCACCTCAACATGGTACCTTTCTTTCATAAGATGATTGAATACTATTATTTAATAAATACCATATTTCCCATATAACGTCAATACTTTAGGCAATAATTCTGACCTCTGCCATTAAACGGCATCGACACATTCTATTTTACTGACTGAAATTTCATAAGCTGTCCGCTTCTCCACAACATCTGTATCCAGTTTTTTCTGATACGTTCTGCTCTGAATACGCCCCCAAAGCTGGATATGCTCTCCCACCTTAAATTTTCCGGCAAACCGGGCATTTCTGCCCCAGCATATACACGGAAGATAATCTGACTTACCGTAAGGACGATTGACAGCCAAAAGCAGATCCGCAATTTCTCTGCCAAGGGGCGTCATACGGTAAACCGGCTGTTTGCAAATAAAGCCGTCCAAATAAACGCTGTTTGGCTTTGTACACTCTGCCTGTGCTTCAAGCACCTCAAACTCCCTGACAAATACTGAAAGTATCAGTCTGTTTCTTCCTTCCTCATGTTTATTGTAGGAACGGAACTGTCCCTTAGCCTCCACCGTTTTTCCGATATAGCTTTCATGGACATCCACAAGTCTTTCGGATATTAAAAGCGGTATTCTGTCTGCCATCTGGCTTAGACGGCTGACGACCACCTCCATCATGTAAAATCCTTCTCCAAATACTTCATGACTGTAAGTAAACTCAGAATCAACGACTCCGACAATACTCACCTGATTGTTGTCCAGCACCTTATCTGCCATTACCTTTAGTCTCCTTTCAAAATATATTTCACCTTCAGTCTATGTATTTATCTTTTGTTTCAGAACTCTCCGACATGAAAACTTTACCACATAAATCCGCCTATGGAAATCATTTTTCATTGATAAAATTCGACGCTTTTCACAGATTATGCACAAAAGGGAGAAAAGTGTCTTGAAAAAATCAAAGGATATGATAAAATAAAAAAGTTACAGAGATAACAGCAGCACCATATTTTTGGCGCTTCCTAAAGAAAGGATTTTACTTATGGAAATCAAACGTGAAGATATAAGAAATATAGCCATTATCGCCCATGTTGACCACGGCAAGACAACATTAGTCGATGAACTTTTAAAACAGAGCGGTGTTTTCAGAAGCAACCAGATTGTCCAGGACCGTGTCATGGACTCTAATGATATTGAGCGCGAGCGCGGTATTACAATACTTTCAAAGAACACAGCCGTATTTTATAAAGACGTTAAAATAAATATTATTGACACACCGGGACATGCTGATTTCGGCGGCGAAGTTGAGCGTGTCCTTAAAATGGTTGACGGTGTTGTTTTAGTCGTCGATGCTTTTGAAGGTCCGATGCCTCAGACAAAGTTTGTGCTCAAAAAAGCGCTTGAATTAAACCTGCATGTTATTGTATGCATCAATAAGATCGACCGTCCTGAAGCACGTCCAGATGAGGTTATAGATGAAGTCTTAGAACTTCTCATGGATCTGGACGCCTCTGATGACCAGCTTGACTGTCCGTTTGTCTTCGCTTCGGCAAAATCCGGCATTGCTGTGCTTGAAATGTCAGACGAGGCTAAAGATATGCAGCCATTATTCGAGACAATCATCAATCACATTCCGGCGCCGACCGGCGATCCTGACAAAGGCACTCAGGTACTCATCAGTACAATCGACTACAACGAATATGTCGGCCGTATCGGTGTCGGAAAAGTCAGCAACGGCACTATCCGCGTCAATCAGGATGCCGTCATTGTCAACGCCCATGATCCTGAAAAGAACAGAAAAGTAAAAATCAGCAAGCTTTACGAATTTGACGGTTTAAATAAAGTCGAAGTTGAAAAAGCCACTGTCGGCTCTATCGTTGCAATCTCCGGTATTTCCGATATTCACATCGGCGATACACTGTGCGCGCCGGAAGCCCCTGAGGCCATCCCGTTCCAGAAAATTTCCGAACCGACCATTGCCATGCAGTTTCTTGTCAACGACAGTCCGCTGGCCGGCAAGGAAGGTAAGTTTGTCACATCAAGACATTTGCGCGACCGTCTCTTTAAAGAACTGAATACAGACGTCAGCCTCCGTGTTGAGGAAACAGACAATACAGACTGCTTCAAAGTTTCCGGCCGCGGTGAGCTTCACCTTTCCGTTCTTATCGAAAATATGCGCCGTGAAGGCTA
>USSL01000326.1 GCA_900557175.1 uncultured Eubacteriales bacterium | reverse complement strand
CTTTATCCTCAGAAACAATTTTTCCAAAATAATCTTTGCCACAACCGTCGCTGACAGAAATCTCCTCGCCGATGTTCATACGAAGGACATTTTTAATATGATTCACGTCACTGCCTGTAATTTCTATCTCTGTTTCCGAAATCTGAGATGAATCCACAAAAAATCTAGGCACGCCTATTCCTCCTTGCTATGCTCTTGCTGTAAATGATACCCATTCGCCGGATTTTGTCACTTCCACAATTTCAAAACCATTTGCAATGAGCGCTTCCCTCACAGCCGCCTCTTTCATATCAATAATACCTGACGAGATAAAAAGCGCGCCCGGCTTCATATTGTCTTTAATGACAGCCGAAAGCGGAATAATAATATCAGCGAGAATATTTGCAACAATGATATCGTATTTTTTCTCGCCCATCGCCTTTCTGAACGCTTCATCTGTAATAATATCGCCGGTTTCAACTCTGTACTTTGACAGATCAATCTCATTCACTTTCGCATTTTCAATGGCAGCCTCCACCGCATGGGCGTCAACATCTGTCGCCGCGGCATAAGAAACACCAAGCAAAAGACCGATAATTGACAAAATACCGCTGCCGCAGCCAACGTCAAAAAGCTCATGCTCCGGCTTTAAATATTTTTTGAGCTGTGTAATGCACAGTCTTGTCGTATGGTGCATTCCCGTACCGAATGATGTGCCCGGATCAAGCTTTACAATAAGCTCGTCGTCAGCTGCATTTTCAATCGTCTCCCACGTCGGCTTAATCCATATTTTTTCATCAACCTTAAACGGCTTCCAATATTTTTTCCAGTTATTCATCCAGTCTTCATCTGCTGTCTGTGTCTTGACAATCGTGCCCTGACCGATATCCACAAAATCTTTTAATTCGTGCACGGCATCAAGCACATCTTTAATTGTCTCCGGCTGATCATTTTCCGGCTCAATATAAAAAGAAACATAGGCAACACCGTCATCCGGCCCTAAATCCGGCAAAATATCAATAAACATCTGTTTTTTTTCTTCATCTGTCAGCGGAATTTTATCTTCAATTTCAATTCCTTCAATGCCCATCTCATTTAATGCATAACTAATCAGATCAACAGCTTCTGTCGTTGTTGTCAGCGTATATTTATTCCACTTCACTTAAACATCCTCCTATTAGATCAATGGCATATCTTATGCTTACAGCAAATATGCCCACTACCGCTATAATAATCATAACTTTAAATATGCCACAAAACAACCCGGCCTGTCAAGGAAAAACGCGTACAGCAGTGACTTTTAAATACAAAAGGCAGGTCATAAAGGCCTGCCTGAATTTGTACCTATTCAATTAGTATGGCTTTGCATAGTTTACCGGATTAACATAAGAGCCATTGACATTCACACGGAAATCAAGATGATTTCCTGTCGATGAGCCTGTCGTACCGACTGCTGCAATCACATCACCCTTATTGACTGTATCACCTACAGAGACATACATCGCTGATGTGTGCAGATAATATGTCTGAATACCGTTGCCATGATTGATAATAATATAATTACCTAAGCTGTAATGATACTGGGCTGCAACAACAACACCGGAATCGGCTGCATGGATTCCTGTACCGCCCGGTGCCGGAATATCGACACCATCATGGTTTTCCGGTCCGTGGAATGGGCAATTTCTGTAGCCGAACGGAGAACTTATTGTTGTATATCCCGGAAGCGGCCATGTCATACTTCCTGTACCTGTTGTCAGGCCGGAACCGCCGCTGCTGCTTCCGCTGCCGCCGGAAGGTTTTTCCTCATTCTGTGCCTGTCCGCCGCCGGTGCTGCCATTATCACTGCTTCCGCCTTCTTCAGATGTCCCGTTATCCGGCTGCTGCTGTTCCTGCTGCTCCTGCTCTTTCTTTGCTTCTTCTTCCTGACGTCTCTTTTCTTCCTCAGCTTTCTTCATCGCCTCGTACTGTCTTTGTGCCTCAGCCTCCGCTGCCTCTAAAGCTGCAAGCACCTCGGCTTCATTATTCAGATCCTCCTGTACATCAGAAATATCACTTTCTGTCACGTCGATGGAATCCTTTGTGCTTTCAAGCTCCTCTTTTTTCGCCTCTGTAATCTCATTAACTTCAGCCTGTTTGCCTTCAAGCTCTACTTTCTTTTCCTCCATCTCGGATTTCTTTTCTTCCAGTTCTTTTTCATAAGCATCGATTTCTTCGCATGTTTCTATAAAACTTTTAAGAAGCTGCTCGTCAAAATCTGAAATCTGTGAAATATATTCGCTGCTGTTTAGCATTGTTTCAATATCTGAAGTATTAAAAAGAATATCGAGGTAGGATGTCTGTCCCTGCTCGTACATATGCTTAATACGAAGCTTTAACACTTCATACTGTTCTGCTTCCTTTTCTTTGGCCGCTTCAAGATTCTTTTCTGTCTCGTCAATCTCTGTACTGATATCCTCAATGGA
>USSL01000325.1 GCA_900557175.1 uncultured Eubacteriales bacterium | reverse complement strand
ATTCAGAAACGACCTCCGCAATATCATCCGCACCGACAGTCAGCCGGCGCTCCTTTTTCTTCACCGCTGTACCGGCCTGCGCCGTAAATATTTCGCGGAGACTGCTCTCCTCCTGCAAAATCCTGCCGGCCTCTTTGTAATTGCCTTTTTTTAGTGCATTCTCCTTTTCTTCGGCGAGCGCTTCAATTTCTTTTTCCATTGTTTTTAATTCTTCCGGCATTGATGCTGTAAAAAGCCGCTTCTTAGATGCCGCCTCATCAACAAGGTCGATGGCTTTATCCGGAAGAAAACGGTCATTAATATAGCGTGCCGACAACTCGGCCGCCGCCCTCAGCGCATCATCACTTATTTTAACATGATGATGCTGTTCGTAAGCCGGTCTCAGACCTTTAAGTATATCTTCCGTTTCTGAAATCGTCGGTTCCTCCACCATCACCGGCTGGAAGCGCCGTTCCAGCGCAGCATCCTTTTCAATATATTTCCTGTATTCATCAATCGTTGTCGCTCCAATCACCTGTATCTCGCCTCTTGCAAGCGACGGTTTCAAAATATTGGAAGCATCAAGCGCCCCTTCGGCACCGCCTGCACCGACAATCGTATGCAGCTCATCAATAAATAAAAGTATATTGCCGCAGGCTTTCACTTCAGCAATTACCTGCTTAATTCTTTCTTCAAATTCACCGCGGTATTTGGAACCTGCAACCATCCCCGATAAATCCAATGTCAGCACGCGTCTGTCACGGATGATTTCAGGCACATCGCCGATCGCGATTTTTTGTGCAAGTCCTTCGACGATCGCCGTCTTTCCGACACCCGGCTCACCCATCAGGCACGGATTATTTTTCGTCCGGCGGCTCAAAATCTGAATCATGCGACTGATTTCCTTCGTTCTTCCGACAACTGCATCCAGATGTCCGTCAAAGGCTTCCTCCGTCAAATCTGTTGTATATTGCTCAAGCATTGACGGCTGACGGCGTGTACTTTTTGCCGAAGCCATCTTTTGTGACACATCGGCGCCGTCACTGCCCATCGCCGACACAATATCGCTGTAGAGCTGGCTTATATTCACGCCGAGTGTTGTCAGAAGACGCACTGCCACACAGTCACTCTCATTTAAAAGCGCAATAAGCAAATGCTCTGTGCTGATCCGGTCTGAATTAAAACGTGAAGCTTCTCTCGCCGACAATTCAAGAATCCTCCGGCTTCTCGGTGTATAATTCATAAGAAGCACATACTCACCATCTTCTAATACTTCATGTTTTCCGACAAGCTTATCAATCAGCTCTACAAGCTTTGCCTCGTCCACTTTATTTTTAATGAGCACCCTTGCAGCCAAACCGTCACTGGCACGCAAAAGTCCCAAAAGCAAATGCTCTGTGCCAATATAGCGCTGGCCGTTATCCTGCGCCGCATCTGCCGCAGCGCTCACTGCCGCCCCGGCACTTTTCGTAAATCTATATTGCATAAATACCTCCAAGCCGCTCACTCATCACACTCATCTGAGCCCTCATAATAATCATATATTTTATTGACAAGGTCATGAACCTCATCTCTTGTAATGTCCTTACACATTGCCTCTGCAAGCATAATCTGCATCGTCCTTGAAAGCCGCTGCATCGCAATGGCCTTGTCCGCATCAAGGGCAATAACTGCACCTTTTCTTCTGTCCAGTTTAACAAAGCCTTCCTGCTTTAAAACCGAATATGCTTTGTTGACTGTATGCATATTGATGCCGATATTATCTGCCAGCTGACGCACTGACGGCAGTGTATCGCCGTCTTCAAGCTGGGATGTCGCAATACCGATGACAATCTGATTTCTCAGCTGGATATATATGGCTTCTTCGCTGTTAAAGTCAATATTAAGTATCATAAAACCACCTGTACTTTCCTTGAATCTTCTTGGATTTGTTCTTTAAACCGTTCCATTTGTTATACACATATTATAACAATTTGCAGTGGTTTGTCAAGAGGAAGCAAAAAAGCATCACTGAGACCGCTTCTCCCGGTGAAGCACATCATATATAACCGGCACGACAATAACTGTCAGTATTGTACCGTAAATCATACCGCCGATTGTTACAATTGCCATCGGCTGAACCATATCGCTGCCGTCCCCAATGCCGAGCGCCATTGTAGACATAGCAAGAATTGTTGTCAGTGCCGTCATAAGAATCGGGCGCATACGCATACGTCCGGCCGTCACAAGCGCCTTTTTCTTTGCCATTCCTTCAAGGCGGAGCTGATTCACATAGTCAATAAATACAATACCGTTATTAACGATAATACCGCAGAGCATGACAAAGCCTACAAGCGCAATGACGCTAAGACGGCTGCCTGTCACCCACAGACCGATAAAGCCGCCGGTAAAAGCAAGCGGAATTGTAAACATTACAGATCGGAAGAGCGTCGTGTAGGGAAAGAGTGTAGATCTCGGTGGTCGCCGTA
>USSL01000324.1 GCA_900557175.1 uncultured Eubacteriales bacterium | reverse complement strand
CAAATGCCAGGATAAAGGGTAAAAGGATGATGGTTACAATAAATCCGACCACACCTCCTATGGCTCCTGACAGAAACGGTGAAAGGAACACCAGAAGAATCAGTACCAGAATCATCATCCCACTGCCCCGTTTCTCCCTGGGGCGGTAACCTCTGTCTTTTCTGCCGGCTGTCCGCTCTCCCGGAACCTGTCCCGGCTCTTCTGTTCTTTCATCATAGTATCCTTTTTCTGTGTATGTTCCGGCGGAGCTGCTGTTCTCTTTCAGATCTGCCTTAATAATAGCAGCCACCTTCCCGGGACTTCCAAGCTTCTGTATCACAGATGCTTCCTCTGCTTCTCCGGCCTCATCAAAATAACTTTCATAATAGTCAAGAGCCTCTCTTCTCTCATCCTCTGAGATATCAGAGAGGAGCTTTTCCAGCTGGTCCATAAATTCTTTTCTGTTCATAAATCAATTCCCCCCTCAAACAGCCTGGAAATTTTTGAAGAATAGTTTTTCCATTCCACTTTATATAAATTCAGCTGTGCAGATCCTTTTTCCGTCAGTTTATAGTATCTGCGGTTTCTTCCTTCATATGCCATATCATAGGTTTCCAGACATTCATCCTTTTGCAGCCGTCTCAGCACCGGATAAAGTGTGGATTCCGAAACATCCAGAACACTGCGTACGTCCTGAGTAATCTTATACCCATAGGTTCCGTCCTGTTCCTTTGATACAATAGCCAGAACAATGGCATCCAGAAGGGCTGCGCCTGTATTAAATACCATGGGCTCACTCCTTTTTTGATTTCTGTATAATATTATATCAATCATCAATATTGTTTTGTTAATAATACTATATATCATATAATATAGTCACTGCACATTTAAAAAACATGCCTTTTACTTTGTGCTCTAAAAAACAGCCCTGACGGGTATAAAGGAGGATTCTTATTTTGAATAAAGACTATGAAAAATTAACCGCCTATTTTGACAAAAGCGCAGCACTTTCCATGGCACTGACACTCTCAAACTGGGACAGCTCTACAGAAGCACCGAAAGAAGCCGTCGAACTGACGTCCAAATATGTCGGCATTTTAAGTGAACTCTACTATCACGCTTTAATTAATGAAGATGTGGAGGCTTTAATTCAGAAGCTTGAAACAGCCGATGATCTGACCGAGACTCAGACGCGTATTCTCATCAAGGCAAAGGAACAATTTGACAATATCCGCCACATTCCTGCTAAAGAATACGGAGCATACCAGACATTGCTTGCAAAATCAGATGCCGTGTGGCAGAAAGCAAAGACAGAGAATGACTATGCTTCCTTTGCCCCTGTTTTATCCGAACTGATTAATTATAATAAGAAGTTTGCCGCCTACAAGGCAAAGGCGCGCGGCTATGACGGCCCGCTTTATGATATTCTTCTTGATGATTATGAAAAAGGCTTTACAACACAAAAGCTCGATATATTTTTTGAAAAGCTCAAAAACGCCATCGTTCCGCTTGTAAAGCTTGCCGTAAAAAACAATCATCTTATTAATAAGGATTTCAACTTTCTTTCCTATGATATTGATACACAGGCTGAAGTTTCAAGAAAACTTGCCGAACATATCGGCTTTGATTTTAACCGCGGTGTTATTAAAACAAGTGTCCATCCGTTTACAACGAACCTTCACAATAAAGATGTCCGCATTACAACCGCCTACTATGAAAACAATTTAGAAAGCGCCATGTTTTCAACCATTCATGAAGGCGGCCATGCCCTCTATGAAATGCACGTAGACGATGAACTGACTGGCACGCCGGCTGCAGATATTTCCATGGGTATGCACGAAAGCCAGTCCCGCCTCTTTGAAAATAACTTAGGACGCAGTGAAGCCTTTTGGACACCGCTATTCCCGATGCTTCAGGAAGCTTTTAAAGAACAGCTTTCCGATATTACATTGGAACATTTCGTGAAAGCAATTAATAAATCTGTGCCTGATCTTATCCGCACCGAAGCCGATGAGCTGACTTACTGTCTGCACATCATGGTGCGCTACGAAATCGAAAAGCTTATTTTCAACGGTAATGCAGATGTCAATGAACTGCCAAAGCTTTGGAATGATAAATATGAAGAATATCTCGGCATCCGCCCTCAGACAGACAGTGAAGGCATTCTTCAGGACATCCACTGGGCCATCGGCTCCTTCGGCTACTTTCCGTCCTACGCCATCGGCACAGCCATCGCCGCTCAGATTTATGCCCACTTAAAGACAGTCATGCCGCTTGAAGATGACCTTCGCGCCGGTAACTTTGCACCGATTAATGACTACCTGAAAGAGCATCTCCACCGCTTTGCCGGCTCAAAAACAACAAAAGAGCTGCTTGAAGGACTTATGGGCGAAGACTTCAATCCGGATTACTACATCAACTATCTGACAGAAAAATATACAAAGCTGTATCAAGAATAATTTTCCTATATTACAAAAAGGT
>USSL01000323.1 GCA_900557175.1 uncultured Eubacteriales bacterium | reverse complement strand
CAAGTAATATGAAGCTTAAATCACTGTAAACAACTCTATCCTGCTTTAGCGGCAGCTCAATAAGCCTTTCAAGTATTTCATAAAAACTTCCGGATTCAGCATAAAACGGATGCCATGCAATAAGACCGCTCGTATGTGTCAGAAGCTGATAAACCGAAATTTGTTTCAATGCTTCGCAAACTTTAGGCAAATGATCCGAAATCTTTTCCGTTTTCAAAAGGTATCGTCCGATTTTTTCATGAAGGCCGATTTTTCCTTCATCAATAAGCTTTAAAATAATAGTTGCCGTAAATAATTTTGTCAGCGATGCCAGATCAAACAGTGATTTTTCATCTGCACCGCCGGCACCATAAGTATGCAGTATGCCATCTTTATCAAAAACGGCGCAGGCCGCCTGCTTAAAATAGCCGGCAGCCCTGTATTTTTCAATGATTTCATCAACACATTGATATGTTTTATTTTCCATCCTGTCACACCTCAATATATTTCTTTGCCGCATCAATTGCACGCTTTGTATATTCATAAAGCGGTATTTTATATATTTGCTCCGGCAGACTGTCCAAGTCAAAAGGATCACGAAGCGCAGCGCACGCTATTGGCTTTTTCATTTCAGACAAAGCACACAGCAAGTTTTTCTGTCCTCTGTAAATGGACGCATTCATTGTCCCAACGACAACCGACGATGCATTTTGAGCTGCTGACAAAAGACTTTTAATTTCCTCATCTGACACATTCAAAGAAAAATTGATGGCCGTACCCCCGTAAAGCTTTTGAAGCTGTACAGCAAAACTGATTTCCTCCGGCATATTTGAAACCATAGAAAGCTGCTGCTTTATAGGACTTACAAAAAGAGGATGATCACCAAGCATAAACTTTTCTGAACCGTTTTTATAAGCACTGACGCCGGCTGCAACCGCCGCCTCATAAACCTGCTCTGCATAGGTCATACATTCCTCATAGATACTGTCATTCTCATTTTCCGGCAGGCTGATATATTTTTCCTTATAATAAAGTATTCTCGATACAGCCGCATCAATTCTTTCTTCGGAAATTTCTCCGTTTTTCACAGCCTCTGTTATACGCGCGGCTGTACTTCTCACTTTATCGTGGAAATGAGAAATAAAAATTAAATCAATGCCCGCCTTGACGGCTGCAACCGAAGCCGCCTCAATACCATATGTCTTACTAATCGCATTCATCTCCATACAATCCGAAATAATAAGACCGTTAAAATGCATTTTATCTCTCAAAAGCCCTGTCACAATTTTTTCAGACATTGTTGCCGGAACATCATCTTCCTTCTCAAAAACAACATGGGCAATCGTCAATGCCGGTATTCCCGCATTAATAGCCGCCTGAAACGGTACAAGCTCCATCGGCTTCATTGCATCCATCGGCTTTTTTATGATTGGAAGGGCAAGATGGGAATCTGTGTCTGTATCGCCGTGACCCGGAAAATGCTTTCCGACACACATGATACCGGCATCCATATAACCGCGGACTGCCTCCCTGGCATAATCCCACACCTCCTTTGGCGTCTGTCCATAACTTCGCACCCCAATGACCGGATTTTGAATATTATTATTAATATCAAGCACCGGCGCAAGATTAAAGTTAATACCGAGCCGCTTTAACTGCTTTCCGGAAAGATACGCCGCCTTATACGCCGCTTTTTCCGACTTCATTTTTGAAAACGCCATTGCCGACGGCATTTTGCCTAAATCCTCCGGCAGTCTTGAAACGATACCGCCCTCCTCGTCGGACGTAATAAACGGCGCAATACCCGTTTCCTTTTGAATATATGCTGTCACATCCGCGCACAACTTCTCTATTTGCCCGCGGTTTAATTGATTTTCTCTAAACAAAATAACATTACCGACTTTGACATCTCTGACAAGCTGTAAAAAAGAATCATTCATTGTACCGTCAGGAAATCCTGTCACAAGCATCTGTCCGACTTTTTCTTCCAGTGTCATCTGTGCCAGTGCGGCTTTTATCATATTCTCCATTAAAATCCTCCTACTGGCTTATTTTTCCCATAATCACAGGATGTGCTGCCCCCGTTGCCGACGGCACATTATTACATATTCCGCTTACAGCTTCATTTGCAAGCAGCGCAAAGGCAACCGCTTCCTTCGCATCACTGTTAAATCCAAGCGCCTCATTATCCATGACCTGCGTCGCAAAAAGACATCGTGAAAGATGTGCCATCAGCGTTTTATTATAACTGCCTCCGCCGCCGACAATCAGTCTGTCAGGCACTTTAGGTAAATAATGATTCACGGAATATGCAATTGTTTCCGCCGTATAGGCTGTCACCGTCGCCACAAGACTGCCGTCAGCAACACAAAGCCGCTTTGCCTGTTCTTCCAATTTTTTAAAAAATTGCTGATTATAACGCTCACGTCCGGTCGTCTTCGGCGGTTTTTCATACAGATACGGTTCATTCATAAGCCATGAAAGTAATGCCCCACTG
>USSL01000322.1 GCA_900557175.1 uncultured Eubacteriales bacterium | reverse complement strand
TTGTTTATAGCTTTTTTCCCCGCTGACTGGTATGATAAAGATGCTTATGTGTAAAACAAGTTTTGTTTTAATGCGGCAGTTTAATATTATGACGGGGAGAATAATCATGTTAAAAAAACTAAAGAATCTTATACCCTCTTATGCGGTTATCCCGCTTATTATCTGTGTTATCTTTAATTTTTCAGTCTATCTTGGCTCAAGAGCTTTTATGCAGGGGCGCGCAGCGCATTATTACGATATGACACTGGCGATTGATGAAGCGATTCCTGTCATACCGGCATTTACGATTATTTATTTCGGGTGTTATATCTTTTGGATTGCCAATTATATAATCGTTTGCCGTCTCGGCAAAGAACATTGCTATAAATATTTATTCGCGGATTTGATGGGCAAAGCGATATGTCTTCTCTTTTATTTGTTTTTACCGACGACAAATGTGCGTCCGGAAATTACAGGAACGGGAATTTTTGATATGCTTTTAAATTTCCTGTATACAATCGATTCGGCGGATAATCTTTTCCCATCCATCCATTGCCTTGTCAGCTGGTATTGTTATGCGGGACTGCGCGACAGAAAAGAAGTATCTGTGGCCTACAAGAATTTTTCTCTGATCTTTGCGCTGCTTGTATGTGTTTCGACACTTGTGACAAAGCAGCATGTAATCGTTGATGTGATTGCCGGTGTTGGCTTTGCAGAACTGACATGGCAGATCAGTCAGAAAATCGGAGGATGGAAATTTTATACGTTATTTGAGCGAAAAGAAAAGTACAGCCGTGTGTCGCAATAGCTCATAAAAAGAGGTGTGCTTTTGAAGAATTCCATAATTTCTTCACAGAAACAGTGCTATAATAAAATTAGGCAGATTACAGCATAAAGGGGTGAATATCATGGAGAATTTAGTGGAACTTAAGGATGTGAAAAAGACATATCAGATGGGCGAAGTTAAGATCCACGCAGTTGACGGTGTAAGCTTTGAGATAAAAAAAGGCGAATTTGTTGTTATTGTCGGACCGAGCGGTGCAGGTAAGACAACGGTCTTAAACATTCTCGGAGGCATGGATTTAGCAACGGAGGGCAGTGTTATTGTCGATGGTACAGATATATCAAAGTTTTCGGAAAAGCAGCTGACATCCTACCGCCGCGATGATATCGGTTTTGTCTTTCAGTTTTACAATCTTGTGCAGAATCTGACGGCACTTGAGAATGTTGAGCTGGCGCTTCAGATATGTAAGCATCCGCTCGATGCCGGTGTTGTCATGCAGGAGGTCGGTCTTGGAGAACGTCAGAGTAATTTCCCGGCGCAGTTATCCGGCGGTGAGCAGCAGCGTGTGGCGATTGCGAGAGCGCTTGCAAAAAATCCAAAGCTGCTTTTATGTGATGAACCGACGGGCGCTCTTGATTACCAGACAGGAAAATCAATATTAAAGCTTCTTCAGGATACATGCAGGGATAAAGGCATGACAGTCATTGTGATTACTCATAATATGGCGCTGACACCGATGGCCGACCGTGTGATTCATATTAAAAACGGGCGTGTCAGCGGCATAACAACGAATGACACACCGACACCGGTTGAACAGATAGAGTGGTAGGTGTTGTTTATGAGTAAAAAAGCACTGAGAAAAGAATTTTTTATGTCTGTAAAAAAGACAAGAAACCGTTTTATTTCGATATGTCTTATTGTTGTATTGGGAACGGCTTTTTATGCCGGCATACGTGCGGCAAATCCGGATATGCAGCAGTCGGCGGATAAGTTTTTTGATGAGAGCCGTCTTATGGATATACGGGTTCTTGGAACACTGGGACTGACAGATGAGGATGTGGCGGCAATTTCAGAGGTTGACGGTGTTGAGGCTGCCGAGGCGTTTTATTCTGCCGATGTTCTGACGATGAGAAATGATAAGCAGCTTGTATTAAAGCTGATGTCTGTGCCGGATCAGATGAATCTTATGACCGTTGATGAAGGACGACTTCCTGAAAATAAGGGCGAGTGTCTTGCAGACAATGTTCTTATGGAAGAATACGGCTATGAAATCGGTGATACGATAGAAATTTATTCGGACGAGGATAGTGAGCTTTCAGACACCGTTTCTCAAAATGAGTATACGATTGTCGGCCGTGGACGTACAGCGCTTTATCTGAATATGACAAGAGATTCAAGCAGCATTGGAAACGGTGCGGTTTCGGGTTTTGTTGTGATTCCTAAAGATGATTTTAATATGGATGCCTATACAGAAATCGGTCTACGTGTTGCAGATGCGGCGGCGCTGGATTGTTACGGTGATGACTATGAGAAGCTTATTGATTCTGTCGTTTGTGATGTCGAGGCGATTGCCGGTGAACGCTGTGATCTGCGGTATGAAACGGTTGTTTCCGATGCCGAGGCAGAGCTTTCAGATGCTGAGAAAGAGGTTTCGGACGGACGGCAGCAGCTTTCCGATGCGAAAACAGAGCTTTCTGACGGTGAAAAGCAGCTTTCGGAG
>USSL01000321.1 GCA_900557175.1 uncultured Eubacteriales bacterium | reverse complement strand
AAGGAAAAGAAACCTCTACCAACTCAGTGGCAACAATTTTTGCATGGACAGGTGCTTTAAGAAAGCGCGGCGAACTTGATGGTATTCCTGAACTTTGTACATTTGCGGACAGACTTGAGGCGGCAACGATTAAGACTATAGAGGATGGCAGGATGACAAAAGATTTGGCGCTGATGACAAGCCTTGAAAATGTGACGGTTTTAAACAGCCTTGATTTTATTAAGGCAATCCGTGAAACAATGGATAATATGTAAAGGTATCACTGCGATTTATTAAAGAATATGAAAGAAAAGAAGCAGGCACTGCATATAATATGCGGTCTGCTTCTTATATTTTTAGGAAAAATCGGTGCAAGATGTCAGAAAAATGAAAGTTTTTAATATAAAAATTGCATTGACAAAGACGGGATGTCGATGTAGAATGTTACTAACATAAAAGCGTGAAGGAGTGCCCGTGATGGATGATAGAAAAATAGTTGTAAACTCGCATAATAATCTTCTTTCTTTTGAGGAATATTTTTATGCGCTGCAGGATGTGGATGAGCCGAATACTTACCGGAATATTTTTCCGTATACAGAAATACCGAAGATAGTATTTAACCAGCGTGTTGTACCAATCAGTATGCCGGAGGAGATTTGGATTACAGATACGACCTTCAGAGACGGCCAGCAGTCGAGAGCGCCGTATACAACAGAGCAGATTGTAAGAATTTATGATTATCTTCATAAGCTTGGAGGCTCAAAGGGGATTATCCGTCAGAGCGAGTTTTTTCTATACAGCGAAAAGGACAGAAAGGCTGCCTGTGCGTGCATGGAAAGAGGTTATGAATTTCCTGAGGTGACGGCGTGGATCCGTGCCAATAAAAAGGATTTCGAGTTTGTAAAGGCTATGGGGATTAAAGAAACCGGTATTTTGGTCAGCTGCTCGGATTATCATATTTTTTATAAGATGAATATGTCGAGAAGACAGGCGATGGAGCACTATTTAAGCATTGTCAGAGAATGTCTTGAAACAGGCGTCCGTCCGAGATGTCATCTTGAAGACATTACGAGATCGGATATTTACGGTTTTGTCATTCCGTTTTGTCTTGAGCTTCAAAGACTTGGCGAGGCATACGGTATTCCTGTGAAAATACGTGCCTGCGATACGATGGGCTATGGCGTTAATTTTACAGGGGCGGCGATACCGCGTTCGGTTCCGGGAATTATTTATGGTCTGCACACCCATGCAGGTGTACCGTCCTCGATGATTGAATGGCATGGACATAATGATTTTTATAAAGCGGTTTCCAATTCGACAACAGCGTGGCTCTACGGTGCCAGCGGTGTCAATTGCTCATTGTTTGGTATCGGTGAACGCACGGGAAATACGCCGCTTGAGGCGATGGTTTTTGAATATGCACAGCTTAAGGGAACGCTTGACGGGATGGATACGTCTGTGATTACGGAAATTGCCGAATATTTTGAAAAGGAAATTGGAGAGAAGATGCCGGAGCGGACGCCGTTTGTCGGAAAGAATTTTAATGTGACAAGGGCCGGTGTTCATGCAGACGGTCTTCTGAAAAACGAGGAAATTTATAATATTTTTGATACGGATAAGTTTTTGTCGCGTCCTGCGGTCGTTGCTGTCAGCAATACATCCGGGCTTGCGGGCATTGCCCACTGGATTAACAGCCATTTCAGGCTTTCAGGCGATAAGGCGGTGGATAAGAAGCATCCGGTTGTCGCTGATGTAAAAACGTGGGTTGATGCCCAGTATGAGGGCGGCCGTGTGACGGTTATCACCGACGATGAGCTTTTGACAGTAATTGATGAGGCGTGCCGCAAAAATCACTGTAAATTTTAAAAAAAGATGGGGCACATGCCGATGCCGTGATTTATGAAATGACATTGGACATGTGCTTCCATCTTTTTATCAGTCTGCGTCTGTAAATTCAATAGCGCCCTCGCCAAGCTTTGAAACTCTTGCCTGAGAGTAAACTTTGTAGCCGGCATCTAAAATACGCTGGCGGCCGTTTTGGAAAGACTTTTCGATGAGAATGCCGACACCGGCAATTTTGGCGCCTGCACTTTCGGCAAGGCGGATAGCACCCATCGCGGCTTCACCGTTGGCTAAAAAGTCGTCGATAATAAGGACAGTGTCATCTTTGCCGACATAGTTGGTGGACAGTGTCAGCTCATAGCTTGTTCCTTTTGTAAAGGAAGTGATGTTTGTCTGAAGTATATGGTCCTTTAAAATTTTGGATGTCTGTTTCTTTAAAATAATCATCGGTACATCAAGGGAGAGTGCGGCAAAGACTGCAGGCGCGATACCTGAGCTTTCGATCGTTAATACTTTTGTGATGCCCGCATCTTTAAAATGTTCGGCAAAATCTTTGCCGATTTTGCTCATAAGCACAGGATCTACCTGGTGATTTACAAAACTGTCAACTTTTAATACGGTTTCGCTCAAAGCAAGACCTTCCGCAAGAATTTTATCTTCCAG
>USSL01000320.1 GCA_900557175.1 uncultured Eubacteriales bacterium | reverse complement strand
GCCGCGTTGCACTGCCTTCTGTGGCTGTCCGCCGCGTTGCACTGCCTTCTGCGGCTGTCCGCCGCGCTGTGCCGCTTTCTGCGGTTGTCCGCCGCGTTGTGCCGCTTTCTGCGGTTGTCCGGAGATTGTTTTTTGTACGGGCATTTTCAGGCGCGCGTGTGCGTTCTGTCTGTTTTGACGAGGACGCAGGTTTATCCGGTAAATCCAGCTGAAAGTGAAACAGCTGTCTGTTTTGTGGTATGTTTTTGTTTTCCATAATGAGTCTCCCTGTAAATTTATTGCAATATATACTATTTACAACATTAATTACCAGTATAGCATTATGGAATTTTCAAGGCAAGAAAAATGTAAGAATTATTAGGAAAATTGAAAGAAAAATGACAGGATATATCGAATTTTTAAAATTCGATATATCCATGCAAAATGATGAGGCTGAATAGAAATTATTCGTCACGATGTTTTTTAAAATATTCAGATAAAATTGCAATAAATTCACCGCTTGTCGGCTTTTTACAAAGTGGGTGTCCAGCCATTTCATTTAGAAATTCGATGTTTCCATCCTGCCAGCATGAATTGACAACGGTGCGTATGCCGCGTTCAACTCTGGAACATGTTGTGTCAAAGCGGGCGGCAATTTCAGGATAGAGCCATTTTGTAATGGCTAATAGGTAGCCATTGTCTTCGGATGCAAGCTCTGTTGCATAAATAATGTAGGCATAGCCGCAATAAATACTGTGAATTCCTAATTTTTGTACGATTTCTGTTGGTGTCATAAAAAATCTCCCCTTTAATAAAAATAATAATATATTTGAGCGTCGAATCAAAACAGTCTCTGATTGATGCTCCTATATATACATGACATTTAAGTGCTAAAAAGGGACATAAAATTTTAAAAAAAGACGTGTTTCTACATAATACACAAAACTGGTTGTGAAAAAAATCAAAAAACTGGATGTTTTAACGGATAAAGAAACGTGATAAGCTAAAATAAAAACGAAAAGAGGATTGGAAGACATATGAAAAAGGATAATGAAATTAAATCTGTTGTCATGACCGCATTTTTTGCGGCGGTGATTTTTCTTGGAATCCAAAGTTTTAGAGTACCGCTGCCGGCAGCAGTGGGAACACCGTTTCTGCATTTTGGACATATTTTTGTTGTGTTAGCAATTTTAATGCTTGGTGTAAAGCGCTCGATGCTTGCGGGCGGTATAGGTTTCCTTATTTTTGACATTATTAACGGATATACACATGCCATTCCGAATGTTTTGGTGTCAATGGTTGTCCGCTGCCTTGTTGTAGGTCTTATTTTTGCGGCGATGACTAAAAATAGAAAAAAGACATACGGCTGCGCGATTGTGGCTTCTGTGATTTACGGTGTTGTAAATATTATATTTGATTTTATATGGTCTACAATGGAGCTGGTGATTATGGGCAGTACACTTTCAGCGGCACTTGCGGCAGAGCTGACATCAATTCCGGCGACAATCATTAATGCTGTATTTACGGTTGTCGGCACAGCGTTACTTTATGTGCCTGTAAAGTCTGCTTATGACCGTATTATGAGATAGTGGGGATGCATGATGATAGAACTTGAAAAAATTCAACGTCTTTTAAAGGAATATGCGATGGACGGCTGGATATTTACGGATTTTCACGGCCGGGATGAGATTACAAAATCTTTTCTGTCGCTTTCGGAGCGTCCGGCAACAAGACGGCTGTTTTATATTATTTATCCATATGGGGAGCCGGTAAAAATATTATCGGCCATTGAACCATTGCTCTTAGACCATCTGCCGGGCGAAAGAAGGCTTTATATGGGCAAAGAAGCATTAAAAGATGAATTAAAGAAGGCACTTTTGCCCGGTGGGCGGTATGCCTGTCAGTATTCACCGGAGGGAAATGTACCGGTTGTGAGCACGATGGATGCCGGCACACTTGAATTTTTGCGGTCATTTCACATTGAGCCGGTATCATCGGCAAATCTGCTCCAGTATTTTGGAGCGGTGCTGACAGAAAAGCAAATTGATAGTCACATCAGGGCAGGAAAATTTATTCATCAAATACTTGAGGATGCATTTTTGTGGCTCCGCAGTCAGATTGACAGCGGGCAGCAGGCTGATGAATGGCTGCTGCTTCAAAAGCTTAAGGCACTTATTAAAGAAACACCGCTTGTAATGGAGGAACCGCCGTTTCTGGGTGTGGATGAGCACGCTTCGGATCCGGGCTATGAGCCGGAGCAGGAGAAGTGTAAAGTCATCTGTGAGGGCAGCAGGCTCATTATTGACATTGCGGGAAAACTTCCGGATAAGGACGCCATTTATTATGATATTTCATGGTGTATGTATGTTGGAAAAAATCCTGATGAAGAATATGTGCGGCTTTTTAATATTGTGTGGGAGGCAAGAGAAGCTGTCCGCGCGGCAATTGCAGAAGCGTTATCTGAAGGCAGGCTTTTAAAAGGCTGTGAGGCCGATGCGCTGACAAG
>USSL01000319.1 GCA_900557175.1 uncultured Eubacteriales bacterium | reverse complement strand
AACGACGGACACCATCATCATGAAGGCTGTGGCTGCGGGCATGACCATGCTCATGAAGCACATGAGGATCGTGAAATTCAGGGAGCACTCAAGCTGTATGTGAAAAATCTCGATTGTGCCAACTGTGCAAATCTTATGGAGGGTGCCGCCAATAAAACTTCCGGCGTTAAAGCTGCAACTGTCAATTTTATGACACAAAAGATGATTGTTGAATTTGAAGATGACGCCGATACAAAAAAAGTAATGAAAGCAGTATTAAAAGCGTGCAGAAAGGTAGAGCCGGACTGCGAAATTGAGTTTTAAAATAAGGAGGCGTCTATGAGCAGAAAACAGAAAAAGATGCTTGTCCGCATTATAATTGCGGCAGCGATGACAGTGCTTCTTAATATTATTCCTGTATCCGGTATTTTGCAGCTTATTCTTTACCTCGCCGCTTACCTTGTCATTGGTTATGATATTTTAAGAAAGGCTTTTCGCGGAATCATAAATGGCCGTATGTTTGATGAAAATTTTTTGATGGCCATAGCAACTGCAGGCGCTTTTGCACTGGCAATTTATACAAAAAGCGGCGATTATAATGAAGCAATCGCTGTCATGCTTTTTTATCAGATTGGTGAGTTTTTCCAAAGCTATGCTATCGGCAAAAGCCGAAAAAATATAAGTGCTTTGATGGATATACGACCGGATTATGCCAATATCGAAAAAGACGGAAAGCTTGAAAAAACCGATCCTGACACAGTTGACGTCGGAAGTATTATCGTTGTACAGCCGGGTGAAAAAGTACCTTTAGACGGCATTGTCACCGAAGGGACTTCAACGCTGAATACAAGTGCCTTAACTGGAGAGAGCGTGCCAAGAGATGTGAAAACCGGCGATGAAATTATAAGCGGCTGTATCAATATCAGCAGCGTTTTGAAAATAAAAACGACAAAAGCTTTCGGTGAATCGACTGTATCAAAAATACTGGAGCTTGTGGAAAATTCCAGTTCACGCAAATCAAAATCCGAAAATTTTATTTCTAAATTTGCAAAAATATATACGCCGGCTGTATGTTATGGCGCACTTGCGCTGGCAATTCTGCCGCCGCTTGTATCGATGTTCATTCTCGGCGGTGACGCCAGATGGGACGCGTGGATTTACAGAGCACTCACATTTCTTGTAATTAGTTGTCCGTGTGCTCTTGTAATAAGTATTCCTCTGAGTTTTTTTGCCGGCATCGGCGGCGCCAGCAGGGAAGGTATCCTTATCAAAGGTTCAAACTATATGGAAACATTGTCTCAGGCCAAATATGTTGTCTTTGATAAAACAGGAACACTGACGCGCGGTGTCTTTGAAGTCAGCGGCATTCACCACAACCCGATGGAAGATGCAAAGCTTTTGGAATATGCCGCACTTGCGGAATGTGCTTCTTCCCATCCGATCAGTCTGAGCCTTCAGCGTGCCTACGGCAAAGAAATTGACCGGAGCAGAGTCCGGGATATTGAAGAAATCAGCGGTCACGGCATTATTGCCAAAGTTGATGGAAAAACAGTGGCTGCCGGAAATGGAAAGCTTATGGATAGGCTGGGAATTTCTTTCAAAGAATGTCACAGCACGGGAACAATTATTCATATGGCTGTTGACGGAGAATATTGCGGACATATTGTTATTTCCGATATTATTAAAGATGGGGCAGAAGCTGCCATAAAGGCGTTAAAGACGGCCGGCATCAAAAAAACAGTGATGCTGACCGGCGATTCAGAAAAAGTCGCTGCCAAAGTTTCAGAAGTTTTGGGTATTGATGAGTTTTATGCTGAACTTCTCCCTTCAGATAAAGTTGAAAAGGTCGAGGCTCTCCTCGAAAATAAGCAGAATAAAGAAAAACTCGCTTTTGTCGGCGATGGTATTAATGATGCGCCGGTGCTTACCCGGGCAGATATAGGCATTGCTATGGGCGCTATGGGTTCCGATGCAGCCATTGAAGCAGCAGATATCGTCCTCATGGATGATGATCCGCAAAAAATCGCAAAGGCCATCAAAATTTCAAAAAAATGTCTCCGAATTGTTTATCAGAATATCTTTTTTGCCCTTGTGATTAAATTTGCATGTCTTTTACTTGGTGCCGTCGGTATCGCCAATATGTGGTTTGCTATCTTCGCCGATGTGGGCGTCATGGTGCTTGCCGTATTAAATGCCATACGGGCACTTAATGTACACAAGCTTTAAAATTAAAATATGAAACTACTGAAAGCACGATATATCCATCATCTGTTCAATCATATGATGGAGTGTCTGTGCTTTTGTTGTCTGACTTGCTTTATAATACGTTTCTTTGCCCTCGCGGCGTGTTTCCACCAGACCGCTGTCTTTTAAAAGCTTCAGATGATGGGCAACAGCCGGGCTGCTCATATCCATCATTGCCGAAATGTTAATGACACATTCCTCACAGTGGCATAAAATCCAAAAAATACGGATCCGTGTCGTGTCGCCAAGCATTTTAAAAATCGAAGCAAGTATTTGAAAATT
>USSL01000318.1 GCA_900557175.1 uncultured Eubacteriales bacterium | reverse complement strand
CTCCTGCGGTGATGTAACAATGACAATACCGTCAACCGGAAGTGACTGGAATACAGTTAAAGGCACATCGCCTGTTCCCGGAGGCATATCCACAAGAAGATAATCAAGGTCGCCCCAGATAACCTCATTCCAAAACTGCTTTACAACACCTGCAAGCACAGGGCCTCTCCATATTACCGGCGTCTCCTCGCTGTCTAAAAGCATGTTAATTGAAATAATTTCAATACCTTCCTTTGTCACAGCCGGCATAATGCCCTGCTCGCTGCCAAGCGCCTGCTCATGGACACCGAATACTTTCGGAATAGACGGGCCTGTAATATCCGCGTCAAGAATGCCGACTCTGTAGCCCTTGCGGCTTAACAAAACAGCTGTCTCTGCAGTAATCAGAGATTTTCCGACACCGCCCTTACCGCTGACAACACCGATGACATGCTTTACATTGCTGTATTCATTCGCTGCTACCTTAAAATCCTGTTTTCTTGATTCGCAGTCTGCCTGACTGCATGAACTGCAATTTGAATTACATTCGCTCATGATTTATCTCTCCTTTAACTTTAGACTTTTTTACCTGTCCGGCACTAAAGTGCCAAAAAAGATTTCATTAATATGATATGGCCGCCGCCAAATATACAGCGTCCGGCAAAGTGCTCTGACGGCCTTCCATCGCGATAATGAATTGCCGCATACTCACGGAATTCAATATCGTCCTTAACCCTGACTTCTCTGTAAAAAGCAGTCACATAAGCTTCTTCGGTCAAAATTCCTGTAAAATCGCCGTCATCTTCACTAATATTTAATGATATCATAGAATCCATCATACACGCAAGGTGTTTTATGCCGTTTTCATCCGGACTTCCACAGTAAAATATATGGCCGCCGGCCGGATCATAAAAATATTCCCCGTCTTCATCATACGGATACGCACAAATCTGCTTATATTTGCCGTCAGCACCAAAAAATAATACTTTCTCTCTGCCGGCACCACACACATGGCCATAAAAACCGCCGGCACCATCCTGTACAAAAGCAAGCATTCCATCCGACATCGTATCTGCCTTAAAAACCGTCTCAAACGGCAGCCGCGCATCCGTCTTTACCGAAGTAATAAATGCGCCGACATCTGTTCTGAACACTTCTTCTTTTCCCGGAATACAAAGCATGACGCGCTGCCCGCCCTGTTCATAGATTTTCACAGTCTCTAAAAGCTCGTGAAACCGTCCGTCCTTTACCGGATACTTTTTACCCGCTTTCATATCATACACATAACAAAGGTTCATATATCTGCCGCCGCATGTCATACCCCAGCCGGTGACATAAGCTTCATCCGCCATGACTTCATCTGTCACAAGAAGATGACTTTCATCGAGAATATAAAGGCTTAATACCTCGCCCTCAGCGTCAAGCAAAACATCCTCACCGATTTTCCATGTTCGTTTATCAATTTTTCTCAAACGTACTCTGTAATCATCAAGGACATTCACGGCATAAAAAAAATCTCTGTTTTGTCCGTATGTCTGAAATGACTCATAAAGTCTTGTATAGTCAAGCTCTATCAGCGGTGTTATCTTTCCCTCATTAAAATCATAACGTTCAAGCACACATTTATTTTTAGTCTCATCTTTTCTGTCAATCGCATAAACCATGGACTCTGCCTTAATTTCAAGTATTTCAATTTCTCTGTCAAATACATCTGTTAAGTTTATCAACGCCATATCTGTTCTCCTCAGTCTTCAAATTCACACCATACCGTCCAAAGTGCGCCCTCGTCAATAATTTCACTGACAACACCCCGATTTGTTTTAAGACGGTCTTTTGCCGGAATATTGCCCGACATCGCAAGCGCCGGATTAATTGTATAATAATAAACTCTCCCTGCAAGTGTCTGCAGCATTGATTCATCGACAGTAATTTCATCGCCGACATGCACCAAGTCCGGGCGCTCCATTCTGAAATCAATTCTTTTCATCATATTCCTCCTGAAACCGCAACGCAGCTTTCTTATCATAACAAAACCCCTGAAAAGCATCAGGGGTTTAACTTCGGGCTTAAAAATACTTTTTATTACCCCAAAGGTTACTTCTTTTAAGTTCAAGATACTCGTCGTAAGCTTTTTCAAGAATCTGCTTTTCATTAGAAAACTTCAGCAGATGATAGGCTTCATGAAACTTATAGTACCCCGAATCAAGAAAATATTCTTCACGTTGTGGTTTACTGTAATAGCTATCTGAAATCATTAAATACCAGTGTACATCCTTGACAATCGTATCACTGGCCGTATTAAAGGTATACTGGCTCTTACCCACATATTTAATAATTGATGCGCCAACGCCCGTTTCTTCTTTCACCTCACGGAGAGCCGTCTCATTAAACGCTTCGCCGGCCTCGACAGTTCCCTTTGGCAAAACCCAGCCTTCATACTTATTTTTATAATTTTTATAAAGAAGAAGAATCTTGCCTCTGAAAATAACCACACCGCCACAGCTCGTTGCTTCAATCATTGCAATGCC
>USSL01000317.1 GCA_900557175.1 uncultured Eubacteriales bacterium | reverse complement strand
TGAACATAACCGGCCCCACAACATTTTAGGTCAGCATCAGGTTGATGAGGGCTTTTTAATTACGGCCTTTTTTCCAACTGCCGTGCAGGTGGATATTTTAGATACACATACAAAAAATATTTACCCGATGACAAAGATGGATGAGAGCGGTTATTTTGCGGCGCTGATTGAAACGACAAAGGCGATTACATATAAATATGAAATTATGTATGACGGCGGCGGTCATGACAGTCTGTATGATCCGTATGCCTATGAAAATATCATTGACAGCGATGAGATTCAGAAATTTAATGCCGGCATTAACTATGAGATTTATAAAGTTCTCGGCGCACATCCGAAAAAAATCAATGGCGTTTCCGGCGTTTTATTTGCCGTTTGGGCACCGGAAGCTGTCCGCGTCAGCGTTGTCGGTGATTTCAACCAGTGGGACGGCCGCCGGCATCCGATGGAATGTCTTGGTGAAAGCGGTATTCATGAATTATTTATTCCAGGACTTTCTGTCATGGAAAAATACAAATATGAAATCAAAACAAAATACAATAACGCTGTCGTTTTAAAGGCTGATCCATATGGCACTTACAGCGAATTAAGACCGGATACAGCGTCCATTGTTTATGATATTTCAAAATATAAATGGAATGACAGCCAATGGCTGAAAGCGCGCAACAAACGTATTTCCGAGGAAGAACCGATGTCCATTTACGAAGTTCATCTCGGCGGCTTTTTGCGTCCTGAAGAAGATGATGAAAAAATCTTTTACAATTACCGCGAACTTGCCGTTAAGATTACGGAATATGTTCAAAAAATGGGCTATACCCATGTGGAGCTGATGCCTGTGATGGAGCATCCGTTAGATGAATCATGGGGCTATCAGGTGACCGGCTATTATGCGCCGACATCACGCTACGGTACACCGGAAGATTTTATGGCAATGGTTGATTATTTCCACCAAAATAATATTGGTGTAATTTTAGACTGGGTACCGGCACACTTTCCGAGAGATACTTTCGGACTGGCAGCCTTTGACGGCAGCTGTGTTTACGAACATCAGGATCCGCGCCAGGGTGCACATCCGCACTGGGGCACTTTAATCTTTAATTACGGCCGTCCGGAAGTAAGCAACTTCCTTATTGCAAACGCTCTTTACTGGGTTGAGCAGTTCCACGCCGACGGTATCCGCATGGACGCTGTTGCATCAATGCTTTATCTTGATTACGGTAAAAATGACGGCGAATGGATTCCGAATATTTACGGCGGCAAGGAAAATCTTGAAGCCATTGAAATGTTAAAGCACTTAAATTCTATCATGGCAAAGCGCAACAAAGGTGTCATGATGATTGCAGAAGAATCGACAGCATGGCCGAACGTGACAAAGCCTGTCGAAGAAGACGGCCTCGGCTTTAACTACAAGTGGAATATGGGATGGATGAATGATTTTCTCAATTTTATGCAGCTTGATCCTCTCTTTAGAAAGTTCCACTATAATGAACTTTTATTCAGTATGATTTATGCCTACAGCGAACATTTTATCCTTGTTCTTTCCCACGATGAGGTTGTTCACGGCAAAGGTTCCATGATCGGGAAAATGCCGGGTGAGTATGATGAAAAGTTTTCAAACTTACGCCTTGCCTACGGCTATATGCTTGGACATCCGGGAAAGAAGCTTTTATTCATGGGACAGGATTATGCCCAGTTTGCTGAATTTAATGAAGGTAAAAGTCTTGAATGGTTTATGCTTGAAAATGAACGCCATCAGCAGATGCAGGACTATGTGAAGGCGCTCAATCATCTGTATACAACTTATCCGGCATTATCAAAATATGATGATTATACGGAAGGCTTTGAATGGATCAACTGCATAGCAGCCGATGAAACAATTGTTTCCTTTATACGAAAGACAGATAAAGAAGATGAAACACTTCTGTTTGTATGCAACTTTACACCGGTTGTCCGTGAAAAATATAAAGTCGGCGTTCCGTTCAGAGGTAAGTTTAAAGAAATATTCAACAGTGATGCGAAAGAATTTGGCGGCGAAGGTCATATCAATCCAAGATTAAAGCAATCAAAAGCCAATGAATGTGACGGCAGAGATGATTCTATTCAGATCACTGTACCGCCGCTTGGCGTTTCCATCTTTACATGCACACAGCTGCCGCCTGCAAAAAGCGAGACAAAAAAAGCAACAAAGCGTACCGTAAGAAAGGTCAGCGCCGCTGGCGCCGAAAAAATCCCGGCTGCCGCACCGGTCATCGAAGTTTTGAAGGAGGAAACAGACGATAAATCTCCAATTGTTTCTGCATCCGGCTTCACTTCCAAAACGGACGAGCCAAAAGTATCACCAAAAAAAGCATCCGGTAAAAAGAAAAGCAGAGCACGACGAAAAAAAGGAAGATAACACCGATAGGAGGATACATCTATGTTTATGCTGACAGCAACAGTCACTGAACCGGCAGCAGTCAGCCGTTTAGAAAAAATACTCGATAAATTATTTGCAGATTTATCTGCACTCGG
>USSL01000316.1 GCA_900557175.1 uncultured Eubacteriales bacterium | reverse complement strand
TTGTAAAGATTTCCGCAGCTTCGCTTAAAGAGAGTCATCCTCATGATATTCAGATTACAAAGGAAGCACCAAACTACAGTGTTGACTAAATATCTTAAATTTATTTGAATTTACTTATAATTTTATAGCTTTCCTTGAGTTTTTCAGAAGTCAATGTTAAAATAGACGTATATTTATACGGAAGAATGTGGATTTATGGAAAATAGAGACAATAGACGTCCGGCAGGGATAAGCAGAGAAGAACGTTTACGACAACGTGAAATACAGCGCAGGAAACGCAGACGCCGGCTTTTGTTTATAAAAGCCGGCGTTATTATGTTAGCGGCAGTAATAGTTTTTGCCGCCGGTATGATTTATAAAAAAGTGAAAGCAGAAAAATCAGACGGTGCCCGGTGGCAGGTTGAAGCTTCCGGCGATGATATTCAGTCAAAGCGTCCGCCGATGGAGATTGCGCTTTTAACACCAAATGAATATTCAAGACCTCAGACACCGCTTGAAAAGGTCAACGGTATTGTTATTCATTATACCGGAAATCCGGGAACAGGCGCGATGGATAATCGTGGATATTTTGAAGGACTTAAAGATAATCCGGTTACTTACGCAAGCAGTCATTTTGTTGTCGGACTGGAGGGCGAGATTGTCCAGTGCGTGCCGACGACAGAAATTGCTTATGCATCCAATGAGCGCAATTCCGATACGATTGCCATTGAGGTATGCCACCCGGACGATACTGGAAAGTTTAATGACAATACATATGAATCACTTGTATGGCTGACCGGATGGCTCTGTCAGTATCTTGACGTCAGCCCTGATAATGTCATCCGTCATTATGATGTCACCGGAAAAGAATGTCCAAGATATTTTGTTGAGCATGAGGATGCATGGCTGACGTTTAAAGAAGATGTGCGGCTGTGGACGGAAGTGAATTAAAAAACAAGTGCGTCTTCAGGCGAAAGTGAACTAAAAAATAAGTACATAAATAAAAGTCATGATTCCTGCGAGGAATCCGTGGCTTAATTTGCATAACACATAGTCACCGGCCGGCAGACTTTCCCGGATAATGCCGATGGCCTGTGCGGCGGCGGCAAAACCGCCGAAGCATATAAAAATAACAGCTGCGGTGATTTTAACAATATCGGGCGCCGGCAGTGCATGAAGGGCAGCAAGCCCGGTTGTCTGCTCTGTGAGCCCTATAAGCAGTATTTTAAAAAATCCGGCGCCGGGTATCGGGATTTTAAGTATAAGACGGCATAAAATTGAAAAAATAATCATATAAACACCGATTTTTTGAATGAGTGCCAGCGCATCTGTGATTGGTGCGTTTATATCGGATGAAACAGCGGCAACAGGCGGCGAAAGAATTTTTCTTTCAGCCGCTTTATTGCTTTTATTTATAAGCCGTTTGTACTTGATGTTATACCAAAAACGGGCATTGAGCCATGTGCTTATATAAATTATGACAAAAAAAGGCAGTATAAGGTGCGGCTGTGCAAGACACGAAAAAATAACGAAATTTATGACGAACATAGGGCTTGGATTATTGCAGAAGCTTAGAAGATAGCGCGCCTCGGCGACAGTCAGGGCGCCGCTTTTTAAACTGTCGCACACTGCTTTGGCACCCATTGGATAACCGCATAAAAAGCCGACAATGACAGCGTAAGCGCCGCCGGGCGGACACGAAAAAATATGGGCGATAATTTTTCCGAAAAGCCGTGAAAAAAGACTTATGCCGCCAAAACGCCGAAGCATATTTGTAAGAAGAATAAAAGGAAAGACGGCCGGAATCATTGTGTTAAACCATAAAAGAAGGCCGTCTTTTGCCCCGGCGGCGCAGTCCGCCGGAAATATAAAAAGACACGAAAACATTAAAAGGACAGGAATTAAAAGCTTATGCATGACGACACCGGAAGTTGTTTTACATCATCATATGTGCTGCAAAATATAAAAATGCGTGCGAAAATTTTAAAAATCCGATATCCTGATACTTAGTCTAAAATGACAACACCTCTTGAAAATTCATGGGGTACCGCCGTTTTTGACAGCCGTCCCTGAATTTGTCTGTAAAGATTGTCTGCAAAAAGATTTTCATTAAAAATTTTTAAAGCGGACGTATTAAGCAATTTTTTGGCATCGGCTGCCTTTGTAATCATCGGAATATCGGCATTTTCTTTAAGTGCGCGAAGCAGAGGACCGGCACTGCGTCTAAATCCTAAAAGTCTTATATACGGCGCTGAGTCTGACGAAAGAAAAGCTTCGTGACACTCGTTTGTAATATTAAAAATCAGATGATACATGGCACGGCATATGCGTGTATATGTGTAATTACGGCTTTTTAACATGGCGCAGAAGCTGTCAAAATCTGTAAAACGGTTTTTATAATTTTCAATACGGTTTGAAAGCCGTGCATCAATATCCGCGATATGCGTGTATTCATTGGCCGACATCAGGGCATAATAAAGCATATCCGAAAAATCATTATTTGTGACAAAAGCGCCGGAAGAAAGCGTTTCTTTATAAAGTACCGCTGATG
>USSL01000315.1 GCA_900557175.1 uncultured Eubacteriales bacterium | reverse complement strand
ATCGGATATTTTCTTTAAAAATCTGACATTTCTGCCGCATTCGTTTGTTGTTGCATCGACAATCGTTTCAATGCCGTAGGCGCGGGCGTCACTGACAGCCTTAACGCATGCTTTTGTATAAGCTTCTTCGTCAAAGCCGCCAAGGGTTGCATCGCCCTGAAAGCCGCAGTAGCCGAATAAAAAGTGTTCATGCATTAATGTCCGTCCGAGTTCGCCTGAATTTTTCGGGCCTGTGATACAATTTACAAAATTCATTATTCTACCTCCATAAATATTGCGTAAAAATATATAAAATCTTCAATTTAAGTATAGTTGTTTTTGGGTAAAAAGGTCAATAAATCCGGGGCGATTGGCTATTCCGTTAATGCATAATCACTGTCTGAAACGGAATTTCCAATCGCACGGCGGCTTTGTTATACTTTTAACATAAAGCATAAAGACTTATAAGGGAAGTCGTACAATGCGGTAAAGAGGAGGAAAGCCATTGCCAAAGTAGGAGGAGAAAATGAATAAAAATAAAGTAAGTTATAATTTTGGTGCAAAAGGCTGGAGTATTATCGGGTTTGAAGTGATATTTCTGTTTTTCATGACAGGAATGACAGCAGACGGCTTAAATATTATCGTGCCGTCAGTGGCAGCTTTCAGAGGATGGGATGCAGACGTTGTCTTGTCTATTTCCACACCGGCGAGCATTATAGCCCTGCTGCTTGTTGTATTTTGGGGGCAGTTTATTGAAAAATGGGGGCTTAAAAAAGTCACTGTGACAACGATGTTTTTAGCAGCTGCTTCAATGATTGCTTATGGTAATTCAACAAGCATTGCAATGTATGCAGTGACACTTGTACTGATGGTTACATTCGTTAATGCATTTTCGATTACTTGTGGTTTTGCAATTTGTACAAACTGGTTTCCGACAAAAAAAGGTATTGTTATGGGCCTTACAACAATCGGTATGAATCTTGCCAGCGCACTCATCAGTATCATTTTAAATACACTGACACAGGCATTTAATATTGCTGTTGCTATTTCCATTATGGGCGGCGTGATTGCCTTTGTCGCAGTTTTAGTGATGATTTTTGTTCAGGATACACCGGAGAAAGCGGGATGCCTGCCGGACAACGATCCACAGATTGCTGCCATGATTCAGAAAGAGGAAGCAAATCCGGCCAAAAAGGAAAAGATATCCTATAAGGCTGCGTTAAAAGACGTGAAGGTGTGGGTACTCGGTATTGCATACGGCCTGTTCGGGCTTGCCACAGTCGGTATTATGTCACAGCTTGTCGCATTCTTTACAGAAGCAAGAGGCTTTGAGTTAAATACAGCAATCTATACAGTTACGGTTGCTGCAGTGATCGGTATGGTCGGCTCATGGCTCTGGGGTGTTGTTGATCAGAAAATAGGAACAAAGCTTGCTTCGATTTTATTTGGTATTTGGTACTTTGTCGGCATTGCATTTCTTGTTGTGCCGAATGATATCTGTATGTATATTGGAATATTTATGCTTGGTTTTGCGATTGGCGGCAACGGTAATTTTGCACCGTCTATGGCAAGTTTTGTATTCGGACGCCGTGACTTTGCAGTTTCTTACAGCTGTATGAATATGATTGTCGGTGTTGTAAGGTCATGTTCGTTCCTTGTGCTCGCTGCACTTCGTGCGGCATTTTCAGGCTACACAGTGGCATATATGGTATTTGCTGTGATGTGTCTGATTGCATCTGCATTGATTGGATTAACAAAAATCAAAGACGTGTATGCAGAAGCTTAAAAAAACTTGGCTTAAAAGCTTACATATCCTCTTTACAAAAAATAACCGGAAGTGCGAAAGCTTCCGGTTATTTTTTGCAGTGTATTTATTTTTGAGGTTTCGGTCTGTAAGGCTTTACAGGTTTTTGTGCAAATGGATTTTCCTCTCCGGTTTCTTCAAGATGCTTAAACCATGCGGCAGCTTTTGAAGGCAGTGTGCGCCATGATTCAGCAGTCTGAGGTGCCTGCATATCTGTTGTCGCATAGCGGTAATCGTTAATGCGGCTGATATATTTTTCATCCTGCTGTGCAGAATTTTCATCGCCAAGCTCTCCGGCTGCAACGCGCAGAAGTGAAGCGTACTGTTCGCTGACAGTATGAAGCTTTAAGTCATCAACAAAGAGCTTTCTTAAAGGACGTTTTGCAAGATTTGACATAATTGTGCGGTTTTCGTAGGACATCAGTTTCCACATACGGGCGATTTCCCATGCACGTTCAACAGCTTTTCCTTTTGGAACGACTTCGCTGACCATGCCGAAGTCAAGCATATCTTTTGCTGTAAACTGGCGTGTTGTCATCATATAATAGTTGCCGCGTTTTGTGCCCATATAGTGCTGGCACATCAATCCCATTGCATCGCCCGGTACAAGACCGCCCTGTGCGTGAGGTACTTCCATCACAGTGTCTTCCGTACAGATTGTGACGTCGCTCAACATTGCGGAATCCCAGTGAAAACCCGGTCCCGGAATAGCGCCGATCGTCGGAACATCAATGTCGAAGACCATATTTTTGATTAAATT
>USSL01000314.1 GCA_900557175.1 uncultured Eubacteriales bacterium | reverse complement strand
TAATTGGGCAGGCCATTCGGCCTGCCCAATTGTATTAAAACCGTTTCCATGTATCCTTCATAAAAAGCAGCAGTATCGGAAAGATTTCCAAACGGCCGGCCAGCATATCAAAAATGAGGACAAGCTTTGCCGGAGATGAAAAGATGGAAAAATTCGACATAGGACCGACGAGCTCAAGTCCGGGCCCTATATTGTTGAAAGTTGCGGCAACGGCTGTAAAGTTTGTAATAAGGTCAAGTTCATCAAAAGCAAGCAGAAGAATTGAGCCTGCAAATATCATGACATAAGTAATTAAAAAGACGTTTGTGTTACGGACAACATCATGATCCAGAGGCTTTCTGTCCATTTTAATTCTTTTGACACTCTTTGGGTGAAGATATTGGTGAAGCTCTTTGCGCACCGTTTTTAAAAGTATGACAAAGCGGGATACTTTGATACCGCCGCCGGTACTTCCGGCGCAGGCACCGACAAACATAAGCATGACAAGAATTGTTCTTGATGCCTGCGGCCAGAGATTAAAATCTGTTGTGGAAAAGCCTGTTGTCGTAATAATCGAGGCAACCTGAAAGGCGGCCTGATGAAAGGCCTGTCCGATCGTGTCAAACATTGAAGCAATGTCTAATGTGATAATAATGACAGCGACGGCAATGACGCCCAAATACCACCGAAGCTCTTCGACAAGCATAGAGTCTTTAAAACGCTTGAGGAGAATCAGGTAGTAGACGTTAAAGTTGACGCCGAATAAAATCATGGATATTGTTACAACTGTCTGAAGATACGGTGAGTAGCTTGCCATACTGTCATTTAAGACACCGAAGCCGCCGGTGCCGGCAGAGCCGAAGGTGATTGTCAGCGCATCAAAAAGCGGCATACCTCCGAAAAGCAGAAAGACGATTTCTACAAGTGTCATGCCGATATAAATGGCATAAAGTGTTTTGGCTGTAGACTGAACTGTCGGTGCCAGACGGCTCACAATGGGGCCGGGGCTTTCAGCCTTCATCAGGTTCATGTGTGAACCGCCGGCAAGGGGCAGCACTGAAAGCAGAAAGACTAATACACCCATACCGCCGATCCAGTGGGTAAAGCTTCGCCAAAACAAAATACATTTCGGCAATGATTCGACTTCGGGCAGTATACTTGCGCCGGTTGTCGTAAATCCGGACACTGTTTCAAAAAGTGCATCTATCGGATGCGTAATTGCGCCGGAAAACAGAAAAGGCAGTGCGCCCATAATACTTAACAATCCAGCAAAGCGCTACGGTCACGAAGCCTTCACGGACATAAAACACGGTGTCCTTTGGTTTAAAAAGGGACAGCGGAATACCAATGACAAGGCAGATGACCATAGTTATCAGAAATGCCGTGATGGCACTTTCTTTATAAAAAAGTCCGGCAATGACCTTATCGCCGGCTTCAATCACATCCTGACCGCGCGGGATAGAAAGGACGCCGTGACGGTTAATGCAGACAATACGCAGATTATCCTTGAGTGCCAGATCCATCAGAGGAATACCGGCAATCGGGCAATTGTCGCGGATAATAAATTCAAGAGCTTCGGCACGGTTGTCGAGAATGTGGTAGAGTGTTTCCACATTGCTGCCGATAGAATTTTGCATGGCGCGCACATATTGGAGAATATAGTCTGCTGTAATATATTTCGGGTAAATGACGCTGCCAAGGTCAAGTTTCTGAATAATATCTTCAAAAGAGATACGGTTGACTTTTGTAATGACCTTTGCAGAAGATACATCATTTGCAAAAAGACTGAGCAGGACATTTTCTTCATCCATATTTGTCAGCGTCACAACGCTTTCGGATTTGTCAAGACCTTCCTCCATTAAGAGCTTCCGGTCTGTACCGTCGCCGTGAATAATAGTTGCGGCAGGTAAAAGTTCGCTTAATGTTTCGCAACGTTCTCTGTCATGATCGACAATACGGACTTTTATTTTCATTTCTAAAAGCTGCTTGGCAAGATAATAGCCGAGCGTACCGCAGCCGATAATCATACAGTTTTTGACCTGATTTGTTTTCATGCCGATTTCGCGGAAAAAGGAAGCCGCATATTGAGGCGATGTAATGATTGTAATATAGTCGCCGTCTTTTAAGATAAAATTTCCGTCTGGAATAAAAACGTCATCGCCCCGTTCAACGCCGGCTACAAGAATATCGCAGCGGTATTTTTGACGAAGCTTAGAAATCGGAAAATCATTGAGAAGAAATTCCGGTCTGATTTTAAATTTTAAAAGCTCAATCCGGCCTTTGGCAAATGTATCAATTTTAATGGCTGACGGAAAACGCAGAATTCTTGCATTTCTCTGGCTGCCACAAGCTCAGGATTGATTGTCATTGTAATACCGAGACGCTCGCGGATAAAATTTAACTCCTCGTTGTAAACCGGATTTCTTACACGGGCAATCGTCTGGCATTTGCTTACATTTTGGACAATGAGGCAGCAGAGAAGATTTTGTTCGTCTGAGCCGGTAACTGCAATAAGGACATCTGCCGTATCAACACCGGCATCCATTAGTGTATTGATGCTTGAACCGTTGCC
>USSL01000313.1 GCA_900557175.1 uncultured Eubacteriales bacterium | reverse complement strand
ATGCCGCCCCATGCGCCTGAAATAGTGGCAATAAAGTTTCCAATATGCTAAGGCGACAAATCTCCTATGCCATAAAAAAACACTTCCAAGTATTTTCACACCTGGAAGTGTCTTCACAATTTATTATTTACCACAGCAGAATTTATATTTCTTACCGCTGCCACACGGACATGGATCGTTACGGCCGACTTTTTTGCCTTTAACGATTGTCATTGACTTTTTCTGAGCTTTGTAAAGCTCTGTTCTTCTCTCAGCAGGGATAAGATTTTCCCACTGTGGAAGCTCATAAAGCCATTCAGCCTTTGCAGCAACCATGTTATAGTATAATTTTTCAAGATCGATATCTACTGTTACTGTAGAATCTTCCTCTAATTCTTCAATCGGATTTGCTTCTTTAATACTTTCGTTAATACCATCTAAGAAACCAATCATCATTACCGGTGTTGTTTCATATTTGTCGGCAAGCTCTTTCACAGTGCCTGCGACTGCCTCAACCGGCTCAGTAAGCATTTTTTCATAAATGCCTTTTTCAATAAGATAATAATCTGTCCAGAACTTCTGCTGGGCTTTCATGTCATCACCGATTGCTGTGACCATATCTTCCCACTGATTAATTAAACTCATCTTTTGTCACCTTGTCCTTTATTAAAGTATTTTTTATTCGGCGCTTTTCGCCCGGCTCGCTTCGCTTCGCCGTCCTGCGCCTCATGTTCAATCTTTTATCTAAATCTGATTGATACTCTCGATTTCTTCGCGCCGCTGCGCTTCCGAAATCGAGTCCAACATTCGGCGCTTTTCGCCCGGCTCGCTTCGCTTCGCCGTCCTGCGCCTCATGTTGTTGCGGCTGCCAAGGTCACCCGGCTCTGCGCACAAGTGCGCGTGCCGGGGACTTTGGCAGCCTTGTATCAATCAAACCATACGAATACACAAAATAGTATGAATAAGAGTGCTAATCCGACAAATATCAAACCGACCACAAGTCCGGCCAACATGGCGTTGAAGGAGACTTTGAAGGCTTCCCGACGGCTCAGCTCGTCAAGCGCCGTTTTTTCACGCTCCTTTTTCGCCGGATAGAGAGGCTTTGCCTCTGTGTACCACGGCATACCGTCTACATTCATGTTGGCTATTGTTCTCCCATCATCTTCAAAAGCTTCTTTTTTCTTTTTTTTCATGTATAACTCCTTTTAGGGAATCAGCCTTTTGCATTTTCACCATTATAAAGATGACATACAACGTAATGGCCATCTTCAACCTCAACGGCCTTTGGCGCTTCCTTGCGGCAGATGCCCATACATTCTTTACATCTTGTATGGAACTTACAGCCCTGCGGCGGATTTGCCGGTGAAGGAATACTTCCTTCAAGAATCACACGATTCATCTTTTTATCCGGATCAGGCATCGGAATAGCTGAGAACAGCGCTTTCGTATACGGATGACGCGGATTAGAGAAAATAGACTCTTTTGAGCCGTACTCTACCATCGAACCGAGGTACATAACACCGATTGTATCTGAAATATGCTCTACAACCGAAAGGTCATGTGAAATAAACAAATAAGTCAGGTTACGTTTTTCCTGTAAATCCTTAAGAAGATTGATAACCTGTGCCTGAATCGATACGTCAAGAGCTGATACAGGCTCATCACAGACAATAAATTCAGGATTTAAGGCAAGCGCTCTCGCGATACAAATACGCTGGCGCTGACCGCCGGAAAATTCATGTGGATATCTGTCTTTATGGAACGGCTGAAGACCACAGTCAGCCATAACCTTATCTACATAATCGTCAAAATCTTTTTTCGGTACAAGATTATGTTCTCTGACAGCCTCACCGATAATTTCACCGACCGGAAGTCGCGGAGAAAGACTTGAATACGGATCCTGGAAAATGATCTGCATCTTTGTACGCAAATCTTTAAGTTCCTTTTTATTTAAGGCATAAATATCCTGTCCGTTAAACTTTACAGAACCTTCTGTCTTTTCAATCAATCTTAAAATTGTACGTCCTGCTGTTGATTTACCACAGCCAGACTCACCGACAAGTCCCATTGTCGTACCGCGCTTAATATTAAATGAAATACCATCGACGGCTTTTACGGCGCCTTTAGCGCCGCCGAGGAAACCGCCTTTGATCGGGAAATATTTTTTTAAATCTTTAACTTCAAGAATGTTATCATTCTTAATTTCTGCCATTATTTATTTCCCTCCTCTGCATATAAATAACAAGAAACACTGTGTGTCGGAGAAATCTTAATTTCTCCCGGATATGCACCCGAACATTTTTCAATACACCGATCACATCTATCCTTAAAATAACAGTAGTTCGGCATATCAACAGGATTTGGCACCTTGCCCGGAATGCTGTATAAATTCCGGATTTATCAGCAGGACGGCCGGGTGCTGGATAAGGCAGATCCATTTGCTTTCAGCACGGAGATAAGACCAGGCACGGCCTCCCGACTGACAGAGACTCTTTTGTATCCTTTTCAGGACGAAGAGTGGATGGCTTCTCGGGATAAAGGATATAACAGGCCTGTTTCCATCTATGAGGTGCACGC
>USSL01000312.1 GCA_900557175.1 uncultured Eubacteriales bacterium | reverse complement strand
GGTTCATGCAAAGAGCGTCAACATGGATGAGAGCGTTGACTTTAAGGAGATTGCGCTGGCGACAAGCGGTGCAGTCGGTTCAGATTTGGCGAATATTATTAATGAGGCGGCTTTAAATGCCGTAAGACACCGCCGTATGGCTGTGACCCAGAGTGATTTGTTTGAATCGGTGGAAGTTGTTATTGCCGGCAAGGCAAAGAAGGACAGAGTGTTAAGCGCTAAGGAAAGAAAAATCGTTTCCTATCATGAAGTCGGACATGCACTGACAGCGGCCCTTCAGAAAAATACAGAGCCGGTGCAGAAGATTACAATTATTCCGAGGACAATGGGCGCTCTCGGCTACACGATGCAGGTGCCTGAGGAAGAAAAGTTTTTGATGTCTCAAAAAGAGATGGAGGAGGAGCTTGTTGTTTTATACGGCGGCCGTGCCGCAGAGTTTGTAAAGTTTGATTCTGTGACAACAGGCGCTTCCAATGATATTGAACGTGCCACTTCCATTGCGCGCAGTATGGTGACGATGTATGGTATGTCGGATAAGTTTGGGCTAATGGGGCTTGAATCCATTGAAAACCGTTATCTTGACGGCCGTGCTGTTTTAAACTGCGGCGATGAGACGGCAGGTGAGATAGATAAGGAAGTGATGAAGCTTCTTAAAGATGCTTACGATAAAGCGGTGACGCTGCTTCGCGAAAATATGGAAGCCCTTGATCGTATTTCAGAGTTTCTTATTGAAAAAGAGACAATTACAGGCAAGGAATTTATGGATATTTTTAACAAAGTCCGTGCCGAAAGAGGTGAGCCTCTGATTGGCGACAGCGGTCAGAACGGCGTTAAACTAGAAAAAATTGAAGATGCGGGTAAATAATACCGCAATTTATAAAATCCTGAAGTGCGGCGTATATCGGTGCATTTTGGGATTTTTTGTTTACAGGAAAGCCCTTTTGCTTTTTGGACAGGAAATTGATTTTTAATGGGGCGCCGGTTGGATAGAGGAGAATGCGATGTTTAATATTGAGGAAGAATTAAAAAAACTGCCGAAGGAGCCGGGCGTTTATATTATGCATGACGCCCATGATGACATTATTTACGTCGGAAAGGCCATCAGTCTTAAAAACAGAGTGCGCCAGTATTTTCAAAGCAGCAGAAATCTGACGCCGAAAATACAGCAGATGGTCAGCAAAATTGTACGGTTTGAGTATATTGTGACGGATTCGGAGCTGGAGGCGCTTGTGCTTGAGTGTAATCTGATCAAGGAGCACCGGCCGAAGTATAATACGATGCTTAAGGATGATAAAACGTATCCGTATATTAAAGTGACAGTGAATGAGCCTTATCCGCGAGTGCTTTTTTCACGGAAAATGAAAAAAGATAAGGCAAGGTATTTTGGACCTTTTACGAGTGCGGGCGCTGTCAAGGACACGATAGAGCTTTTGCAGAAAATTTATAAAATACGGAGCTGCCAGCGTGTGCTTCCGAGGGACACGGGAAAGGAGCGGCCTTGTCTTTATTATCATATCCACCAGTGTGACGGGCCGTGTCAGGGATATATTTCGCAGGAGGATTACAGAGCATCTGTCAAAGGCGTGCTGTCATTTTTAAATGGCAATTACAGCGAGGTTATGGATATGCTTCAGACAAAGATGCAGGCGGCCTCGGATGCCCTTGATTTTGAAAAGGCGATTGAATACAGGGAACTTTTAAATAGTGTGAAGCATGTGGCCGAAAAGCAGAAAATTACAAGTTCACAGATGGAGGACAGAGATATTATTGCCTTTGCAAGAGCCGGTGATGAGGCGGTAGTGCAGGTGTTCTTTGTGAGAAACGGAAAACTGATCGGTCATGAGCATTTTTATGTGACCGGCGTGCAAAATGATACGCGCAGTGAGGTGATGACTGCTTTTATTAAACAGTTTTATGCGGGGACGCCATTTGTGCCGAAGGAACTTTTGCTGCAGGAGCCAATCAATGATGAAGCTGTGATCACCCAGTGGCTGTCAAAACGCCGCGGACAAAAAGTTAATATCCGTGTGCCGCAAAAGGGACAAAAAGAGCGTCTTGTCGAGCTGGCTTATGAGAATGCCAGTCTTGTTCTCAATAAGGACAGTGAAAAAATTAAGCGTGAGGAAGCAAAAACTGTCGGCGCCGTTAAAAGCATTGCAAAGATGCTTGACATTGCGTCCATTGTCCGCATTGAGGCGTTTGATATTTCAAACATTAGCGGCTTTGAAAATGTCGGATCAATGATTGTTTATGAAAACGGAAAACCAAAGCGCAACGCTTACAGAAAGTTTAAAATTAAAAGTTTCGCCGGTCAGGACGATTACCGTTCAATGCGGGAGGTACTCACAAGACGTTTTACCCACGGCCTTGAGGAGCAAAAAGAGCTTGAAAAAAAGCAGATGGATATGGCGATGGGCAGCTTTAGCGTATTTCCGGATTTGATTATGATGGACGGCGGCAGAGGCCAGGTAAACATTGCCCTGGAGGTCCTTGATAAGCTGGGACTTTCCATTCCGGTGTGCGGTATGGTGAAGGATGATAATCACAGAACCAGGGGAC
>USSL01000311.1 GCA_900557175.1 uncultured Eubacteriales bacterium | reverse complement strand
CGTGATTTCCCTTCTTGCTTTGGCCGGTAGCCTTTTCGGATTTAAAGAGCTTGTAGGCACAGTGTTCCCGATTTTCGGCTACATTGGCTTTTTGGCACTTCCGGGAATTTTACATCACTATTTTATGCTCCGCAAACATAAAAACACAGTTAAAAAGGGGGCTTTAAATGAGTAATTATCTGTTATTGATCGGCACAGTCATTTTAATATGTATTTTAATGCGGCGGTACGTTGAAAAGCTTCCCGTGCCGTCGCTGCTTATCTTTATTCTTCTCGGAATGATTTTCGGCGAAAATGGTATTTTCAGAATTTCTTTTAACAACTATGCCATAGCTGACACTGTCTGCTCTGTAAGTCTTATTTTCATTATGTTTTACGGCGGCTTCGGCATTAATATCAAGGCGGCAAAGCCTGCCGCTGCAAAGGCCGTTCTTTTATCAACTGCAGGCGTTATCATGACCGCCGGTTTTACAGGGCTTTTTGTCCACTTTGTACTCGGCCTTGATATTTTAGAAAGTATTCTTATCGGCTCAGTCATTTCCTCCACTGACGCGGCTTCCGTTTTTAATATTCTCAAATCTAAAAAGCTTGATTTAAAATATAATACGGCCTCGCTTTTAGAACTGGAATCCGGATCTAATGATCCTGTGTCTTATATGCTGACCGCAGTTGTGCTGACACTGATGAGCGGACAGGAGGTTTCTGTGCCTTTTATGCTTTTCAGACAGCTTATATTCGGTATCGGTGCCGGTGTGCTTACCGGATGGCTCGCCATTGTCATTTTAAAAAAATGGATGTTTGATGCAGAACACGGACGGACGATTTTTGTCTTTGCTGTTGCGATGATTTCCTACGCGCTGCCGGCGGCTATCGGCGGCAACGGTTACTTAAGTGTCTATTTGTGCAGCATCATTATGGGAAATTCAAGACACCCTTCAAAGCGTTACCTTATTCATTTTTTCGATGTTGTCACCGATGTCGTCCAGGTGCTTATCTTTTTCCTTTTGGGACTTTTAGTCACACCTGTAAAACTGCCGGCTGTTTTTATACCGGCGCTTCTTATTATGATTTTTATGACTGTCATTGCAAGGCCTCTGTCTGTTCTTATCCTTTTAGCGCCTTTTAAATCAAAAGCAGCGCAGATTGGACTTGTATCATGGGCAGGACTGCGCGGCGTTGCCTCAATCGTATTTGCCATTATGGCCGTGCTTTACAATGTTACACTAAAATATAATTTATTTAACCTTGTCTTTTGTATTGTTCTTTTATCAATTTCCATACAGGGTACATTACTTCCGTGGGTATCCAAAAAGCTGAAAATGATTGACAAAACATCCAATGTCAATAAGACATTCAGTGATTATCAGGAAGAAAATGACGTGAGTTTTATTCAGATGCATATTTCCGCCGGACATCCGTGGGCAATGAAACAGATACGGGATATCGTTTTCGGATCAGAAATGCTTATTTCCATCGTTATCCGGGATAATACATGGATTGTTCCAAGAGGCGGCACAAAGCTTTTGCCGGATGACATCATCGTGCTGGCGGCAAAGCCGTTTGATGATACAAAAAAGGTTACTTTAAGAGAAGTTGTCATCGACAGCAGCCATAAATGGTGCGGCCTCTGCTTAAAAGATATCACTATGCCCGAAAACGCACTGGCTGTCATGGTTTTAAGAGAGGGCAGTACGCTGATTCCTAAAGGCAGCTTAAAAATACAGGATATGGATATGCTTGTTATTGCCACACCTGCCTGAAAAAATATGCCGCGCACAGATAGCATCCATGCGCGGCATATATGTGCTTCATCTGTGTTTTGCCCCTGCGCGGACATCTATGAAGCACTTTTTATACATATTTTTTTACAATTGTTTCCAACACGTCTTCATTTTTTTGAATCCATGTTTCGTAATCTGTATTTTCCAAAGCAATGGCACGTCCGATTTCTACAAGCATTTCCGGAATATCTGTTTCTTTAATAATTCCCATATCTTTGCCGAATTTTTCCCTTCCCTGTGTCTCGCAGCCACCCACATACATGGCAAAGGCCGGTTTCGGACCATCCGGCGTCTGTTTTACGCCGCCTCTGAATGCAATGGCGCCGGCCTGATGGGCGGAGCAGGAGGATGGACAGCCTGAAATACGGATTTTAGGAAGAACGCCGTCCGCAAAGTTTTCTTTTCTCACAGCTTCAATACACGCGCTTAAAAGTGCCTGCGAGTCTCTTGCGCCAACCTGGCAGATGGATGTACCGATACAGGCTACAGATGTTTCAAAAAGTGTCTGCGCACTATCATCTGTGATTTCAATTAATTTCAAAGCCTCCGCCTTTGTACAGTTAATAAAATACATACCTTCCCCCGGTGTCAGACGAATTAAAACCTCCGGCATCATTTTTAAGGCGTCAGAAAGTTTTCTGAACATTTCCGGCGCAGGATTTCCGCCAAGAGGCTGGTAGGAGAGTGCATAAAGTCCTTTTTGCTTTTGGGCAGTCACACGTTTATGGATAAAGTCTGTTTCATCCCCCGTTTTTGTCACTGCTTCAGCCGTCAGCTTTAAATCAAG
>USSL01000310.1 GCA_900557175.1 uncultured Eubacteriales bacterium | reverse complement strand
AGATGAAACAAAAAATAATTACCTGATGTGCATTGTTTATTTTGGCGACAGCTTCGGCATATCTACCGCCGATGTTTCAACCGGTGATTATTATGTCACTGAAGTTGATTCCGGCAAAAAGCTTATTGATGAAATCACAAAATATGCTCCGGCTGAAATTATCCACAACGACTATTTTATGATGAGCGGCGTTGATTTGGAAGACATTAAAAACAGACTCGGTATTTCTGTTTCCGTACTCGACAAATGGTATACTGACGAAGCTTTGTGCATCGATAAATTAAAAAATCACTTTCACGTTTCTGTTCTTGACGGTCTTGGTATCAGCGATTATCCGGCCGGAACTATTGCCGCCGGCGCTCTTTTACAATATTTATACGAAACTCAGAAAAATGCTCTGACACATTTAACGCATCTGACACCGTATAATTCTGGAAAATATATGATTATCGACAGTGCCACACGGCGAAATCTTGAACTTTTGGAAACACTTCGCGAAAAGCAGAAGCGCGGCTCTCTTTTATGGGTACTTGACAAAACAAAGACGGCTATGGGCGCACGGCTTTTGCGTACCTTTATTGAACAGCCCTACGTTGATGCTGTACAAATTGAAGCGCGGCTTGATGCTGTCGAAGAATTAAGCAATGATATGATTACGAGAGAGGAGCTGCGCGAATACTTAAACCCGATTTATGACCTTGAACGTCTTATAAGCCGCATCAGCTATAAATCTGCCAATCCGAGAGATCTGATTGCTTTTAAAAATTCGCTTGCCATGATTCCACACGTCAAATATCTGATGGAAAGCTTTAAATCAGGAGAGCTTGCAAAAACATATGCACAGCTCGACAGTCTTGAAGATATATGCAGCCTTATCGAAGCCGCCATTAATGATGATCCGCCCCTAGCCTTAAAAGACGGCGGGATTATAAAAGAAGGCTTTAACGAAGATATCGATAAATACCGCGGTGCAAAGACCGAGGGCAAGCAGTGGCTTTCCGAACTCGAAGCGAGGGAAAAAGAAAAAACAGGCATTAAAAACTTAAGGATCAAATACAACAAAGTTTTTGGCTATTATCTTGAGGTTACAAATTCTTACAAGGATCTTGTTCCAAAAGACTGGACAAGACGTCAGACGCTCGCCAATGCAGAGCGCTATATCACCCCTGAATTAAAGGAGCTTGAAGATATTATCCTTGGGGCAGAGGACAAGCTGTTTTCCCTTGAATATGACATTTTCTCCGCTATCAGAGATAAGATTGCGGGAGAAGTTTTAAGAATCCAGCAGACAGCCAAGGCACTTGCCAAAATCGACGTCTATGCCTCTCTCGCCCATGTGGCCTGTGCCGGCGGCTATGTCCGTCCGAAAATCAACACAAAAGGCCGGATTGATATTAAGGGCGGCAGACATCCCGTTGTTGAAAAAATGACCGGTGACGGCTTTATCGATAACGATACTTATTTAGACAGCGATAAGCACCGGATGGCAATTATTACAGGACCGAATATGGCCGGAAAATCAACCTACATGCGTCAGACGGCACTTATTGTTCTTATGGCGCAGATTGGCAGCTTTGTCCCTGCCTCATACGCTGACATCGGCATTGTTGACCGCATTTTTACCCGTGTCGGCGCCTCCGATGACCTTGCCAGCGGGCAAAGTACCTTTATGGTCGAAATGACCGAGGTTGCCAATATTTTACGCAACGCTACAAAAAACAGTCTTGTCGTTCTTGACGAAATCGGCCGCGGTACAAGTACATTCGATGGCCTGAGTATTGCATGGGCCGTTGTCGAATACATCAGTAATCCAAAGCTTATCGGTGCCAAAACGCTTTTTGCCACCCACTACCATGAACTGACAGAGCTTGAGGGCAAGCTTGACAGTGTTCATAACTACTGTATCGCTGTCAGTGAGCAGGGCGATGATATTATCTTTTTAAGAAAAATTGTCAAGGGCGGTGCTGATAAAAGCTACGGTATTCAGGTAGCAAAGCTTGCCGGCGTACCGGCGCCTGTCATCGAGCGCGCCAAGGATTTGGTGGAGGAATTAAGCAACGCGGATATTTCTTACCGCGCCAAAGAAATTGAAACGGCTGATTTAAAAGCATCCGCCCGCAAAAAAAGCCAAAAGAATGATGACGACGGACAGTATTCTCTTTTTGATGCACCAAAGGCAGAAAAATCGCCGAAAGAAACCGACGCATTTGCCGGTGCAAAGCAGCATGTTTTAGACGAAATTGCATCAATGGATATTTCCAATATGACGCCGATGGATGCCTTAAACGCACTTTTTTCAATGCAGAAAACACTAAAGTCCTAATTTAAAAGAAAGGTAGATACGATTGTCAAAAATTAACGTTCTTGATTCCGGTACAATTAATAAAATTGCGGCGGGGGAGGTTGTTGAACGGCCGGCGTCCGTCGTCAAGGAGCTTGTCGAAAATGCCATCGACGCAAAAGCAACGGCTGTTACCGTCGAAATCAAAGACGGCGGCATCAGCCTGATCCGTATTACAGATAACGGCACAGGCATTGACAGGGATGATATTCCCATCGCCTTTTACAGACAT
>USSL01000309.1 GCA_900557175.1 uncultured Eubacteriales bacterium | reverse complement strand
CAATGGCAAGCTTATAGACTTTACCGCCAAAGTTTTCTTTGAGATGAAAATCTAAAGAGTGGTAGCGTTTGTCAAGCCAAAATAAAGCCATAAATAAAATCCTTTCATCATACATGAAGAAATCCACCCCTTCAGGCTGCTCCCTCATGTTTTTGTAAGCCCAAGCAATCTGCCTGCGGCATGCAGGCATACCGGGGCAATACTTTACTCTTGTATCATCATAACATTATCTATATAGCAAATCAAGCGATTGAAGACGACAATTTTATGTTCTTTCTGCCTTTACCTTAGTGCCGTTTTGTGGTAAAATGTACACGGAAGTATTGCACTGTCACAGGGGGCAGTGCGGGATAATAAGGAGGGAAATTATGAAGCTGATTTTGCGCTATTTGAAGCGCTATAGGGGCCTGTTTATTTTAAATGTATGCTCTGTATTCGGCTTTGCGCTTGTCGAGCTCGGTATTCCAACCATTGTCTCGGAAATGATTGACAAGGGTGTCATGTATGGGGATACCGCATATCTTTTTAAAATGGGGCTGCTCATTACAGTGATTTCGATTATCGGTGTCAGCGGAACAATTTTACTCGGCTATTGCTGTGCAAAAATATCCACCTCTGTCACAAGAGATATCCGTAATGATGTGTTTGAAAAAGTTCAGACATTTTCACATCATGAAATGAATCAGTTCGGTGTTGCTTCGCTCATTACGCGAACAAACAATGATGCTTTTCAAATTATGAATTTTCTGAATATCATTTTAAGGACGGCACTTCTGACGCCGGTCATGATTATCGTCAGCTTTACGCTGACTATTGTCGCTTCACTTGATTTATCATTAATTATTGCCTCGACAGTACCGGTGATTATTATCGGCGTACTGATTGTCGGAAAAATCTCCGGTCCGATCAGTGAACGACAGCAAAAATCTCTGGACGGCATCAACCGTATTTTCAGAGAAAATCTGACAGGTATACGTGTTATCCGCTCATTTAATAATGACAGCTACGAGACTGAGCGTTTTGACGGCGAAAACAAAAACTTTATGAATCAGTCAAAAAAGCTTTTCAAGCTGATGTCTGCCACAGAGCCGGTATTTTTTCTTCTGATGAATATTGCGGCACTGGCCATTTATTTTGTTGCAAGTCTTATGATCAACAACGGCACACTTCAGGTCGGAAAGCTGATTGCTTTCATGGAATATTTATTCCATGCCATGTTTTCTGTTATGCTCTTTTGTCTCGTATTTATGATGTACCCAAGAGCCAACATCTCTGCAAAACGTATTTTGAAAATACTTGAGACAGACTCCAGTATTGAAAACATGCCGGAAAATACACCGTCAGATGATAAGCACAGTATTATTTTTGATAATGTCACTTTTGCCTATCCTGACGGCGAAGAAGCCGTCCTCAAGGACATTTCTTTTGAGGCTCACGAAGGTGAGACAATCGCTTTTATCGGCAGTACAGGTTCCGGAAAGAGTACGCTCATTCACCTGATCCCGAGATTTTATGATGTAAGCTCAGGTAATATTTTAGTTGACGGCAAAAATGTCAAAAACTGGGATCTTTCTGTACTCAGAGATAAAATCGGTTTTGTTGCCCAAAAAGCAAACCTTTTTTCGGGAACAATTGAAGAAAATATCCGTTTTGGCAAAGAAGATGCGACAATGGACGAAATTATCCATGCAGCAAAAATTGCTCAGGCCTATGATTTTATTATGGCAAAACCGGATCAATTTCAGGAAAAAATCGTTGAAGGGGCAACGAATGTTTCCGGCGGACAAAAGCAGCGTCTGTCTATTGCCAGAGCCATCGTCAGAAAACCTCAGATTTATATTTATGACGATTCTTTTTCTGCGCTGGATTTTAAGACCGATGCCGCACTGCGCCGCGCCTTAAAAGATGAAGTGCAAAATGCTATTGTACTGATTGTGGCGCAGCGTGTTTCGACCATCATGGATGCCGATAAAATTATCGTACTTGATGAAGGCAGGATCGCAGGCATAGGAACACATAAGGAGCTTTTAAAAACATGCCGTATTTACCATGAAATCGCGGCATCACAGTTAAGCGAGGAGGAACTTGGCAATGGCTGAAAAAAAGAATAAAGCAGCCGGTTCCAATATCGGCTTAAAACAATGTTTAAAACAATTAATGCAATTTGTAAAACCATACCGTTTTAAATTAAGCCTTGCGATGATTCTTGTCATTGTCACAAATCTGACCTTTGCCTTAAATCCAACGGTTGAAGGTATGGTAACAACACAGCTTGCAAAGGATGCCGGAGATATTTTAAAGGGCAGTGCAGGCGCTCATGTTCATTTTGATATATTATTTAAAATCATGGCCGTTCTTGCCATCCTTTATATTATAAAAACAATATCCCAGCTTCTGACAGCCGTATTTTTAACGGACGCCATACAGCATACAATGCATGACGTGCGAAATGCACTTCAGACAAAGATTCAGAAGCTTCCGGTGCGTTATTTCGATGACCATGCCTTCGGCGATGTGTTAAGTACCGTTACAAACGATGTTGATACTCTAAGCAACGCCCTTCAGCAAACACTGCA
>USSL01000308.1 GCA_900557175.1 uncultured Eubacteriales bacterium | reverse complement strand
CCGCTCCACCGTATACTTTCCCTCACAGATTCCTCTTGAAAGCTGATTAATCGCCGCCACCTTCCCGAGATTCGGCGAACTTAAAGGCACATACTTCACCTGAGTATGGCGCGTCTGGCGGTTGTGATTCATCGTCACAAAAATGCCGTTAGAAACAGCATACACATCAATATTTTCCTTTCCAAAAGCCTTTGCGGCAATCGTCATCGTCTCCTGAACCCTTGCAATTTCCGCACCGTTTAACAAAAGATGTTCCCCCATCAGGGCAATTAAGTCCAATACTTTTTCTTCATCTGCCATCGCTGCTTCTCTTTTCCATCACATAATTTGTCAATAAAATACCCTGTCTTTCAACCTGCTGGCTGCAAATAACACTGTAGCCTCTCGCCTCAAAAAACGGCCGCGCCGTTATTGAAGCATGCGTCGTAAAACAAACGGGTACAGCCTCCCCTTTTTTTCCCGCTGTCTCTAAAGTTTTCGCCGCATATGCCGTCTCAAGCGCATCACATATGGCAGAAGCCACACCGCGCCGCTGATACGCCTTATGTACATAAAGTCTGTCGAGATAGCCGGTATCATCCATATCGCCAAAGCCTGTAATTACGCCGTCCGCCTCTGCAACAATTGTATGGTGATTCAAAAACGATACATTCCACGCCTGTAAATCAACCTGTCCTGTCGCCCATACATCAAGCTGCGCCTTCGTATAGTCTGCTGCATTCACTGTATGAACCGTATCATAAAACAGTGCGGCAAGAAACGCACAGTCTTCCGAAACATACTTTCTTAACTTCATCATCTTTTTGTATTCCTTTCTATCCTGTCGTCCGTTTCTTTTTACATCACCGGCTATTTTCTGTAATCTGCCCGCACGAAAGGTTCATCTATTTTTTCACCGGTAAGCAATCCGTATTTTTTCGGGTGTCTGTAAGCATTGCCGTGTACTTCTGTGCGCCTGTAATCTCTTAACATATCAAGATCAAGCTCAGCCATATAGATACCCTCGCCTTCACCTGCCTGTAAAATACATGTATCTCTTGAGCCCTCCATTTCAGGGAGGTAAGCCACACCGTCAAAAACTGTCGAATTTCCGTTACAGTCCGGCATGTCCGCCGGGTAATTGCATGTTGCAATGGCTGTCATATTTTCAAAAGCCCTGCCCCGAAGCTCGGACAGACGGTTAATCTCCATCGGACAGGCATTCGGAACAAGAATAAGCTCCGCACCTTTGAGCATTAGAATACGCGCAGATTCCGGAAACTCCCTGTCATAGCAGATCATTGCGCCGACCTTTAGTGCCCCGCACGCTGTATCAAGCTCTGTCACATAAAAATCATCACCCGCCGTCAGATATTTTTCATCGCCGAAATCACACGTATGTACTTTCGCATAAGTGAGCCTGCGCTCACCGTACCTGTCAAAAAGAGCAAGACTGTTGCGCGCGCCGCCGCGGTACGCCTCTAAAAATGTAATGCCGACAGCCATCTGAAGCTCTTTTGCAAGCTGCCCGAACGCATTGACAAAATCACTGTCTAAAGAGACAGCATCCGCCATCCATTGCTCCGCCGGTCTGTCACAAATACCATAGCCATTGCTCCACATTTCAGGAAAGAGGGCAATATCCGCGCCCAGTTCTTTCGCTTTTTGACACGCCAAAAGTCCCTTTTCAAGGTTTTCTGAAAGGTCATATCCTGCTGCAAGCTGCAGTAATGCTATTTTAAGTATAGACATCCAATTCGCCCCCTATTCTACAAACGACTGACTTAGAATATAAAATCCTCATGGTCTCTCATCACACGCACAAGATAGTGCTCAACGCAGCCCGGCATATATATATTATAAAAAGCTTCCCGCGTCAGTTTCTCAACTGCCTCATAATCCCCCGCTTCCTCATTTCGTATTTTTAACATTCTATTTTTCTCCTTTTTCTATATATGCTGCCGCTTCCGAAGCATACAGCGGATTCGCTTCTCTTATGTTGTCACTGTACACTTTTTTCAGTTTTTCAAACGCGCTGACCACTGTGTTCGGAATATCCACATGAGCAATGTAGTTTTTGCCGTTCGGCCCGTAGCCGTCTGTATTATCTGTCAGCCGTGGTATCTCGCCCATCAAAAGATTTATATATCTGTCCATTTCCCACATGCCGTAAATATTATCGTCAAAATGCAGACTACCGTTATTTTCCGAGACATGAGCCTCGTAAGCTGCATAGTTGATGACTAAAACATCGTCAGCCACATATTTTTTAAGTCCCGCTGCCATTCTTTGCTGCATCGTGGCGTCCTGACAGAGAATGATGCTTTTAAATGAAATATCTTCTTCCTCTAACAGATTAAGCAGCAATGAAATATTGTTTCCGCAGTTTGTTGATTCTGTTTCAAGATAATCGGCACAGACGCCGTATTTCTTTTCCAGATAATATTCAAAAAGTTCCGCTTCCGCAAGTTCGGACGTATTCACTCCTGCAAATTCATTGCTAATTTTCTCCCTGAGCGTCTCTGTCGTATGACCTTCACCACCGACAATGATATATTTTGATGCTATGTCTGACTTCATTGCCTCTGCCAGCACATCGCCGCCCGCAAGAATAC
>USSL01000307.1 GCA_900557175.1 uncultured Eubacteriales bacterium | reverse complement strand
ATCATCATGATAAAATACAAGTCCCTGTCCCGGTGTTGCCGCCCGCTGCGGCTCATCAAAAACAGCTTCAACTGTATGCGCATCAATCATTCTTATAAGCGCTGACGCCCCCTGATGGGCATAGCGTATCTTTGCTGTCACGCGCATCGGTTCTGTAAGCTTTTCAATTGCGATCCAATTGACATCACATGCCCGCACAACCGTTGTCATCAATTCTTCCGGCTCACCGATCACAACCTCATTTGTATCCGGCCGTATTTCTGTCACAAAAACAGGGTGTCCCATTGAAAGATTTAAGCCCTTTCTCTGGCCGACCGTATAATTTGTAATACCTGTATGCTGTCCAATCACTGTGCCGTCCTTTGTAACAAAATTTCCCGGAGTCACTTTTTTATCGCTGTATTGTGCCAGAAACTTCTGATAATTGCCATCCGGCAAAAAGCATATATCCTGACTGTCCGGCTTATCCGCCACCGAAAGACCGATAGAAGCGGCAATCTCCCGGATTTTATTCTTCGGATAAAGGCCGACCGGCATCAGAGTTCTTGCAAGCTGCGGCTGTGTCAGCCGGTAAAGCATATAAGTCTGGTCTTTTCCGGCCGCCGATTTAAGCAGTGTATAGCGGCCGTTTTCAAGCTTTAAAATTCTTGCATAATGACCTGTCGCAATGCCTGCGGCGCCAATCTCATCCGCATAGTTTAAAAGCGCCTCCCATTTCATAAAACGGTTGCACATAATACATGGATTCGGCGTTCTGCCCGCAAAATATTCATCGACAAAATGAGCGACAACCATATTTTTAAACGGCTCCTGAAAATCAAGCACATGGTGGGCAATACCGAGTGTATCGCACACATTTTTCGCATCCTGCACCGCACTGTCATCCGTTTTATGTCCGCAGCTCCACATCTTCATTGTCACACCGACAACCTCATAGCCCTGCGATTTCAGCAGATAAGCCGCCGCCGATGAATCAACGCCGCCGGACATACCAATTACAATTTTCTCCATAGTCATTCCTCCGTATCTCTTTTTATCTATTCCTAATTTATACTGTTTTCATTCTGACGCAGATAATTTACAATTTTTTTAATCTGCATCACCGTATAATCAATATCTTCTATTGTCAGCCTATCAGACACCGTCAGCCTTAATGCTGTTGCCGCCTCATTTTCTGTTAGTCCGAGCGCCCGAAGCACATGGGAAGGACGCGCACTTCCCGAAGCACAGGCAGACCCGCCGGACACACATATGCCGGCCATATCAAGCATTGCGATCATTGAAGCGCTGTCCGCACCGGCAAAACAAAAGCTCGCATTATTCGGAAGTCTCACCTTGCGGTTTCCGTTAAGCCGGACAAAAGGAAGTTCCGAGCAAAGTCTGTAAATCAGCCTGTCTCTTAAAAACTGCTCTTTTTCAGAGCAAAGCGCCATACGCTTATAACTAAGCTTCGCCGCACATCCCATTCCGACAATACCGGCAACATTCTCCGTGCCTGCACGAAGCCCCATCTCCTGACCGCCGCCGTGCATCAATGCTTCAAAGTCCTCCGGCTTTTCCACATATAAAAAGCCAACACCCTTTGGCCCATTAAACTTATGGGCACTGGCACTTAACATCGATATATGAGCTGCTTGCACATTGAGCGGCATATGCCCGTAAGCCTGCACCGCATCCGTGTGAAACAAAATCTGTCTTGATGCCGCAAGGGCTCCGATTGCCTCAAGAGGTTCAATCGTGCCAACCTCATTATTGGCTGCCATGACCGATATAAGCACTGTTTCCGGGCGTATCGCCGCCGAAAGTGCCTTAAAATCCACAAGTCCGGTTTCATCTGTGCCGATATAGGTCACATCAGCGCCGTGCCTTTCTAAATACGCACACGTATTTAAAACAGCATGATGCTCTATCTTTGTCGTAATCATATGCGGGCGTCTGCCTTTTTCCTCTGCTTTTGCACAAACCGCCGAAAGCGCCCAATTATCCGATTCCGTACCTCCGGATGTAAAATAAATTGTCTCAGGCGGCACATGAAGCGTCCGCGCAATCTCTGCCCTCGCTTCTTCAACTGCCCTGCGGCTTTGCTTTGCCAGTTCATATAATCCCGACGGATTGCCATAATTTTCTCTTAAATAAGGCTTCATCGCCTCGATAACCTCTGGTGCCGCAGGCGTTGTCGCCGCATGATCCATATATATAAAGCGCTTCATAAGCTGCTCCTAATATCACTCTTAATACAGCTTATGCTCATGACACCTTAAACTTTTCCATAAATTCTTCTTCCGTTATAATCGGAATATTTAAAGATTGTGCCTTTTTATTTTTTGATGAAGCGGATGTACTGTCATTATTAATCAGGTAAGCCGTCTTTGATGATACACTGCCGGCCACTTTACCGCCTTTATCCTCAATCAGTGTCTTTAATGCGTTTCTATTTTCAAAATGGTTCAGACTTCCGGTAATGACAAAGGTCATGCCCGAAAAAATCATCTCTGTCCCCTCGCTCTGTTCTTTAACAATGTCTACATGACTTAAAAGCCGGTCAAAGATTTCGTTATTCTTCTCGTCTGAAAAATAAGCGACAACCGAATCGGCAATGACCTGTCCGATACCGTCAATTTCTGTCAGCGCTTCAGCCGATGCATGGCGTATCTTTTCAAC